>NZ_BCAZ01000004.1:0-189528 GCF_001320205.1 Pseudomonas sp. NBRC 111123 | reverse complement strand
ACCGCGAACATCATCACCGCCACCATCAGGTCGAGCATCCGCCAGGTCGCTGGCCGTGCCAGCCACGGTGCCAGCCACGCAGCACCGATCGCCAAGGTCGAGAACCACAGCAGCGAGGCGCTGGCCGCCCCAGCCACGTAGGCGCCTGGAGCCGTCTGCTGGGCACCGAGCGAGCCGATCAGCAACACCGTGTCGAGATACACATGCGGGTTGAGCAGGGTGACCGCCAGTGCGCTCAGCAATACTGCCCGGCGCGAACGCATGCCCTGGCCTTCCTGCTGCTGCAGGCTCTGCTTGGAAAACGCGCTGCGCAGCGCCTTGGCGCCATACCAGATGAGGAAAACCGCGCCGCCCCAGCGGGCTATGGCCAGCAGCGTCGGGTTGTGCGCCAGCACCGTGGCCAGGCCGAACACCCCGGCTGCCACCAGGATGGCGTCGCAGACGATGCACAGCGCAGCCACCGGCAAGTGGTGCTCGCGGCGCAGGCTCTGGGCGAGGACGAAGGCGTTTTGTGCACCGATGGCCATGATCAGGCCGAAGGCCACCAGCATGCCGTTGAGATAGCTTTGCCACATGGCGCGTGCTCCAGGAATGAACTGCCGTAAAAGATGCTGGCCATTGTGGCAATCAGCGCTGTATAAGAAAAACAAATAGCGCTGATCCGTCATTAGGAAAATCGATGTTCGACTACAAGCTGCTGGCTGCCCTCGCGGCGGTGATCGAGCAAGGCGGTTTCGAGCGTGCTGCACAGGTGCTGGGGCTTTCGCAGTCGGCCATTTCGCAGCGCATCAAGCTGCTCGAAGCGCGGGTTGGCCAGCCGGTACTGGTGCGTGCCACGCCGCCGAGCCCGACCGAGGTCGGCCGCCAGTTGCTCAACCATGTGCAGCAGGTACGCCTTCTTGAGCGCGACCTGCAGCGCCAGGTGCCAGCGCTGGACGAAGAAGGCATGCCCGAGCGCCTGCGTATCGCCCTCAATGCTGACAGCCTGGCGACCTGGTGGGTCGGCGCGGTAGGGGTGTTCTGCGCTGAGCATCAGTTGCTCACCGATCTGGTGGTAGAAGACCAGGAAGTCGGCCTCAAGCGCATGCGCGCCGGTGAAGTGGCAGCCTGCCTGTGTGGCAGCGAGCGGCCAGTGGCCGGGGCGCGCAGCCTGCCGCTGGGGGCGATGCGCTATCGGGCGCTGGCCAGCCCAGGGTTCATGGCGCGCTATTTCCCGCAGGGGTTCGAGGCGCAGCGCCTGGCGCGCACGCCGGCCATTGTCTATGGGCCGGACGATTTCCTGCAGCACCGTTACTTGGCGTCGCTGGGGATTCAGGACGGTTTCCTGCACCACCTGTGCCCTTCGTCCGAAGGTTTTCTGCGCATGACCGAGGCCGGTCTGGGCTGGGGCCTGGTGCCCGAACTGCAGGCCCGTGAACAGTTGGCGAATGGCCAGTTGGTGGAAATCTGCAGCGATACCCCCATCGATGTGCCCTTGTACTGGCATCATTGGCGCAACGGCGGGCACCTGCTCGCGCAACTGACCGAACATCTGCGGCATACGGCACAGCACTGGCTGGTGCCGTTGTAGCGGCGGCTGGCGTCTGTTGCATCTGAAATCAAGGCGGAGTCATACATGCAAATTCTGGTCACCGGCGCGAGCGGCTTCATTGGCGGGCGCTTCGCGCGCTTTGCCCTTGAACAGGGCCTGGCTGTGCGGGTCAGCGGCCGGCGTGCCGAAGGCGTGGAGCACCTGGTCAAGCGAGGCGCACAGTTCATTCCTGGCGACCTGGGTGACCCTGAACTGGCCCGTCGCCTTTGCCAGGGGGTCGAGGCCGTGGTGCATTGCGCGGGCGCCGTGGGTAGCTGGGGGCGTTACCAGGACTTCCACCAGGGCAACGTGGTGGTCACGGAAAATGTCGTCGAAGGCTGCCTCAAGGAGCATGTGCGGCGGCTGGTGCACCTGTCGTCGCCGTCGATCTATTTCAATGGCCGCTCGCGCCTGGGGATCCGTGAAGACCAGGTGCCGCGCCGCTTCCACGATCACTATGCGCAGACCAAACACATCGCTGAACAGAAAGTGTTCGGTGCCCAGGAGTTCGGCCTGGAAGTGCTTGCGCTGCGCCCACGTTTCGTCACCGGGGCCGGGGATGCGAGCATTTTCCCGCGCTTGATGCAGATGCAGCGCAAGGGCCGTGTGGCCATCATCGGCAACGGCCTGAACAAGGTCGACTTTACCAGCGTGCACAACCTCAACGAGGCACTGCTCAGCGCGTTGTTCGCCGAAGACCGCGCGCTTGGCCAGGCTTACAACATCAGCAACGGCCAGCCGCTGCCGCTGTGGGACGTGGTCAACTACGTGATGCGCCAGATGCAGCTGCCGCAGGTTACCCGCTACCGTTCATATGGCCTGGCCTACAGCCTTGCCGCCCTTAACGAAGCCGCCTGCATGCTCTGGCCCGGGCGCCCGCAGCCGACATTGTCGCGCCTGGGCATGCAGGTGATGAGCCGTGATTTCACCCTGGATATCAGCCGCGCCCGCCAATACCTGGATTACCAGCCCAAGGTCAGCCTGTGGACCGCGCTGGATGAATTCTGCGCCTGGTGGAAGCATCAACCGCTGGGGCAGTGAACCAGATCTGCAGATGATGGTCATCAGTGCGCCGCGCGAGCGGTTTATACTCATGTCTCTTTGCTACCACCGCGGTTGATGCCACCTATGCGTAACGATGCCCACGATGATTTCGATGACGTGCCCACCTTGCGGGCAGGTACCCCCGATGACGACGAGCTGCTGCCCGCGCACGTCTCGCGCAGCCGCAAGAAGGCGGCAAGGCCAGCCAGCAGCGGGGCACTGTGGGCGTTGCTGGGGGCATCGTTCATCGCCTTGGCGGGGCTGGGCTGGTGGAGCTTCCAGCAGATCTCGCTGATGGAGCAGCAACTGGTGGCCACCCAGGAAAGCTTTGCGCGGATCAGCGAAGAAGCTGCCGGGCGTTTGCAGGCAATCAGCGGCAAGGTTGATGCCAGCGAGACGTCGAGTACCACGGGCAGCGAAGCACTGAAGCTGCAGATCCGTCAGTTGCAGGCCAGCCTGGCCGAGCAGGGCAAGCAGCAGCAAGGCGTGGCGGGGCAGGCCGGGGACCTGGGCAAGCGCCTGGAACAGGTGCTGGCAGATACCCGTGAGCAGCAGAAGGCAGTGACCGAGTTGCAGACCCAGCTGCAGGCGCAACTGAAGGCCGTGAATGCCGAGCTGACGGCGCTGAAGTCGGGGCAGGTCGATGCCGGCAAGCTCGATGGCCAGCTGAAGACCCTGAACGATGAAGTGGCTGCGCTGAAGAAACAGGGTAATCAGAAAGCTGCTGTCGAAAGCCTGGAGCAGGATGTGCTGGTGCTCAAGACCCAGATGGAAAACCGCTCAGCGTCGTCGAGCGGGGCGACGGTGCAGGAATTCGATGCGTTCCGCGGGCAGACCACGCGTAACCTCAATACCCTGCAGAGCCAGATTCAGAACCTGCAGCAGCAGATCAATTCCCGGCCTTGAGGCCGCAGGGGAGGGTTTCGCCCTCTTTTCGCGACACAAGGCCGCTCCTACAAAGGATCGCGTCTTTCCTGTAGGAGCCACCTTGTGTCGCGATGGGCCGCAAAGCGACCCCGGCGATCTCGATTACAGGCGCGGATAGTCGATGTACCCCACCGGCCCCTTACCATAGAAGGTCTCCGGATGCGCCTCGTTCAACGGCGCATCGGCCGCCAGCCGCGCCGGCAGGTCCGGGTTGGCAATAAATGGCACACCAAACGCCACCGCATCCGCCTTGCCCGCCGCCAATGCCGCATTGGCAGTGGCCTTGTCAAAGCGCTCGTTGACGATATACGGCCCACCAAATGCCGCCTTGATCTGCGGGCCGATGCTGTCGTCGGCTTCCTTCTCCCGGGAGCAGATGAAGGCAATGCCACGCTTGCCCAGCTCACGTGCCACATAGGTGAAGGTTTCGGCTCGGTCTGCATCGCCCATGTCATGGGCATCGGCGCGCGGCGCCAGGTGCACGCCGACGCGGCCAGCGCCCCACACTTCGATGGCGGCATCGGTCACTTCCAGCAGCAGCCGCGCACGGTTTTCCAGCGAGCCGCCGTAACGGTCGCTGCGCTGGTTGGTGCTGCTCTGCAGGAACTGGTCGAGCAGGTAACCGTTGGCGCCGTGGATCTCCACGCCGTCGAAGCCAGCGGCCTTGGCGTTCTCGGCACCGCTGCGGTAAGCCTCGACGATGTCGGCGATTTCTTCGGTTTCCAGTGCGCGCGGGGTCGGGTAGTCGCTCAGCGGGCGTACCAAACTGACGTGGCCCTTGGCCTGGATGGCGCTGGGCGCCACCGGCAGCTCGCCATTGAGGTAGCTGGGGTGGGAAATACGGCCAACGTGCCACAGTTGCAGGAAAATACGCCCGCCAGCGCCATGCACGGCCTGGGTGACGTTGTGCCAGCCACGCACCTGCTGGTCGTTCCAGATGCCTGGGGTGTCGGGGTAGCCGACTCCCATGGCGCTGACCGATGTCGCCTCGCTGAGGATCAGGCCGGCACTGGCACGTTGCACGTAGTACTCGGCCATCAACGCATTGGGCACGCGGCCTTCATCGGCGCGGCAGCGGGTCAGCGGGGCCATGATGATACGGTTGGGCAATTGCACATCGCCCAGTTGGATCGGATCGAAAAGCGTGGTCATAACGGTTACCTGCCTTGTCAAAGCGCTTGGCGCAGTTGGTCGAGGAACGCCTCGATGGTGGCTTCGTTGCGTTTGAAGAAGTGCCACTGGCCGACCTTCTGGCTGTTGATCAGGCCGGCCCGCTGCAAAGTGGCCAGGTGGGCCGACACGGTCGACTGCGACAGCCCGCAGCGTTGGTCGATCTGCCCGGCACAGACACCGTTTTCGGTGCTGTGGTACTGGTCGGGGAAATGCGTTGCCGGGTCTTTCAGCCAGCTGAGGATTTCTCGCCTGACCGGGTGGGCCAGTGCTTTTATGATTTCGTCGAGATCGAGTGGCATGGGGTTATGGCTCGTGCTGTAGCGGTATATCGCGATAGGGCGAAACGTACATCGGTATTTCGCGATATACAAATATGAAGAGGTTCTGAGCTGAGCACGAATCGCTATATCGCGTTATAACGATATACGGGGTGGCGGTGCTAGACTGCGCTCATGAACTACCTCGCACACCTGCACCTGGGCGGCCCGGCGCCGCAACAACTGCTTGGCAGCCTGTATGGCGACTTCGTCAAAGGCTCGCTGGAGGGCCGCTTCCCGCCTGCGCTGGAAGCGGCGATCCGGCTGCATCGGCATATCGACAGCTACACCGACCGTCATCCCCTGGTACTGGCGGCGCTGGCGCGTTTCCCGCGGGAGCGGCGACGCTTTGCCGGGATCGTCCTGGATGTGTTTTTCGACCATTGCCTGGCGCGGCATTGGGGCGATTACGCCGAGCAGCCACTGGTGCAGTTCACCGGGGATTTTTATCGGGTGCTGCTGGCCGAACCCGAGCTGCCGGGGCGGCTGGCGCGGATTGCGCCATTCATGGCGGCGGATGACTGGCTGGGGGCGTATGGCGATTTTGCCACGCTGGAGCAGGTGTTCAATGGCATTGCCCGGCGCTTGTCGCGGCCGGAAGGGATGGTCGGGGTGATGGCCGAGCTGGAGCGGTTGTATGAGCCGTTGCTGGCGGATTTTCGCGAGTTCTATCCGCAGCTGCAGGCGTTTGCGGCGGTGGGGCGGGAGGGGTATGACGAGGGGGCTTCAGCACCTCTGAGATCGAGCGCCGCCCGCGCGGCGCATCGCGGATAAATCCGCTCCTACATTTGTTGCAACGTGGCCATGCCTGTGAGGCCATGGTTGTCAGCTTTGTTTGCAAGGCTCAAGTCGTGCGCGAGGCAGGCGACCATGGCCTGGCAGGTTCGGCACGTTGCAACAAATGTAGGAGCGGATTTATCCGCGATGCGCCGCGCGGGCGGCGCTCGATCTCACAAGCACCACAACTTTCAAGACACACTCATGCAGCGCGTGCCTGACGGACCACCGCCACTTCCTCCACCCCGAACAGCGCCATGTGAATCGCCTGTTGCGCCTGAAACGCCAGCGCCGCTCGTTCCTTCTCGACACTGCCAATCGGCTTCAACAAGTGGATGCACACCTCACCCCGGGGCTCGGCAAACAGTCGCATCAGGTGCGAAACCAGGTCATCGTCGCCTATGAACGGTGCAATCGGGTCCGCTTCGCCATTGCGCAGGTACTGGATGGCCACCGGCTGCACTGCCACGCCCTGGTCGATGGCACCGGCCAGCAGGCGGCCGTGGAAGGTGCGCAGCTGACGACCGTCGGTGGTGGTGCCTTCGGGGAAGATCAGCAGCGGCCGGGCTTGGCCCAGCTGCTCGCTGATCTGCTCGCGCAGGCGCTGGCCATCACCACCACCGCGGCGAATGAACAACGTGCCGGCCTTTTCTGCCAGCCAGCCGGCCACCGGCCAGTGGCGAACTTCGGCCTTGGACAGGAACGACAGCGGCAGCAACATGCCGAGCAGGGGAATGTCGGTCCAGGAAACGTGGTTGCTGACCCACAGCATTGGCCGTTGTGGCCGCTCGCCGATCACCCGTACCTCGAAGGGCAGGGCGCCGACCAGGCGCTTCATGAACCAGCACGACCAGCGCTGGCGAAGCTCGATCGATGCCTTGATGCCCAGGCGCTCGCCCACGGCGATGACGCCGGCCATGAGCATGCCGAGCACCAGCACCAGCAGCAGCCGCGAGAGGCGGGCGAGCACCCGCACGCCCGGCATCAGACCGCTGCCTTGAAGTGGCGGGCGTAGCGCGGGCAAAGGTCGTCACGCTTGAGCAGGATGAACACGTCGGCCACCTGGAAGTCCTCGTCCCAGCACGGCTCGCCGCAGATCTTCGCGCCCAGGCGCATGTAGGCCTTGAGCAGCGGCGGCATTTCGGCGATGACGTTGTTCGGCAGGGCCAGGCTGGGCAACGGGTTCTTCGGTTCGGCGCGCAGGTGCTCGGTGCACAGGTAGCGCTCGCGAAGGCGCTGCATGACCGCGTGGGCCTGCACACCGCCGTCCTGCATGGGGATGCTGGCGCAGCCCATCAGGTAGCTGTAGCGGCCTTCGTTGAGCACTTCGGCCAGCTCGCCCCAGAGCACGGCGATGGTGCCGCCGTTGCGGTAGTCGGGGGCGACGCAGGTGCGGCCCAGTTCGAGTATTGGGCCCTGCAGTTGCAGCAGGCCGTGCAGGCTGAATTCTTCTTCACTGTAGAAGCGCCCCAGGCTGCTGGCGGCCTGGTGGTCGAGCAGGCGGGTGGTAGCTACCAGTTCGCCGGTGCTCAGGTCGCGCACGCCGATGTGGCGGCAGTGTACGTCGTAGTCATCCATGTCCAGGCCCAGTTCGGCGCCTTTGAGCTTGGCCTTGAATTCTGCGCTGAACACTTTGTAGCGCAGGGCCTGGGCTTCCTGCAGGGCCGTGGCGCCGACCAGGCGTTCGGCTTGCAGACGGCGTTCAGTGCTGTTGTCGCCAGCGTGAGCGATCCGAGTCATTACGAGTCTCCATAAGCCAGCCATGAAGGGTTGCGGCCGGTCGGCTTTGTTGTGCAAAGTCAGCCTAGGTAGGCGCGGTGTCACCCCTGTGAATCTTTGGTGATGCTTGCATGACACCCCCCCCAGAACAGCCCCTTGAAGGAGCGCCCGATGGCCTGGTTGCAACGACTCAACGACCCCCTCCGCCAGCCTTTGGCCGGCACCTTGGGCGAGACCTATGCCGCGCAGCTCGAGCGCCTTGGCCCGGTTGCCCCGTTCGAACTGGCGGTGCTGGGCGGCCGCGCCATGGCCACGCCCGGTCTGGCGTTTCTCATCGGTTACCAGGCCGCCTTGCGCGTGCTCTGGCCCAGTGCACCCGCCAGCCTCGGCGCGTTGTGCGCCACCGAGCGGCGTAGCGTGCGCCCGGCGGACATGCATACCCGGCTGGTCGGTTTGCGCCTGAATGGCAACAAGGACTTCGTCACCGCCGGCCTCGACGCAGAATGGTTATTGGTGGCCGCGCGCAGCGAAGCGTTGGGTGAAACACCACGGCTGAACCTGGCGGTGGTCTACCCGGGGGAGGCAGGGGTGACGCTGGAAGCATTGCCGACCCTGCCGCTGATGCCCGAGGTGGGGCATGGCCGATTGCACTTGCAGGATGCGGCCTGCGAGCTGCTCGCGGGCGATGGTTGGGATGCCTACGTCAAACCGTTCCGCTCGCTGGAGGACCTCTACGTGCTCGCGTCGCTGACCGCCTGGTTGTATGGGGTGGGGCAGGAGTGCGACTGGCCGCAGGAGCTGCGCCTGCGTTTGCTGGGGCTGTTGGCGGGGTGTGCCGAGGGTAGTCGGCAATGCGCTGACAGCGTCGGTTGTCACCTGTTGCTGGGGGGGCTGTTCTCGCAGTTTCAGGAGCTGCGTGGGGCGATCGACAAGGCGCTGCTGGCGGGGCCGGAGCAGTGGGCGCAGCTGTGGCAGCGGGATCAGGGGGTGCTGGCACTGGCCACTGCGGCGCGGGAAAAGAGGTTGGCCAAGGCTTGGCTGGCAGCAGGGTTGTCATGAAGGCCTGACATACTGTGGGACCTTTTAGATCCTGGGGCCGCTTCGCGACCCTTTCGCGACACAAGGCCGCTCCTACAAGGGAACGGGATCTCCTGCAGGGGCGGCCTTGCTCGCGAAGCGGCCCCTGCAGGCGATGACGATGAAAGCACTGCTGCTGATCCTTGCGATAGTTGTAAGTCCCGCCTGGGCCGAAGTCTGGCCCGAGCCTGACTGGCCAATCGACAGTGCTGCCATCGACTGGCAAGCCGTCGACGCGTACGCCTTCCCCGAACGCAGCGCCAGTGAACGCAGCGGCATCCGCAGCGACGCTTTGCTGATCATCCGCGATGGTCGCATCCTCCACGAACGCTATAGCGCTCCCACCACCGCAAATACTGCCCACCTGACCTGGTCGGTCAGCAAGAGCGTCCTGGCCACCGTGCTGGGCGTTGCGCAGGGGCAAGGGCGCTTCCAGTTGCGGGACCCCGCGGCGCGCTATTACCCGCCCATGCAGGCCCATCCCGACGTGCGCCTGGCTGACTTGCTGCATTGGGCCAGCGGCCTGGACTGGCAGGAAGACTATGAATACGCGCCATTGAAGTCCTCGGTGGTGGCGATGCTCTATACCCGCGGGCGCAACGACATGGCGGCCTACACCGCAGCTCGCACGCGCAGCGAAAACCCTGGCCAGCGTTTTCTCTACTCCAGCGGGGACAGCAACGTGTTGGCTGCAGCGCTACGCGGCATGCTCGACGCCAGTGGCTATGCCGACTACCCCTGGCAGGCATTGTTCACCCCGCTGGGCATCGACAGCGCGGTCTGGGAGCGTGATGGCGCGGGCACCTTTGTCGGCTCGTCCTACCTCTATCTCAGTGCCCGCGACCTGGCGCGCATCGGCTTGCTGATGCAGCGCGATGGCCGCTGGCAGGGACGCCAGTTGCTGCCCGCGAGCTGGGTTGCTTTCAACCGAACGCTGTTTACCCAGGCTGCTGCCATCCCCGGCGAAGCCAACCCGGGTGGCCATTGGTGGCTCAATCTGCCATTACCAGGTAGCCCGGTGCCCTGGCCCGATGCCCCGACGGATACCTACGCCGCGCTCGGCCACTGGGGCCAGGCGCTGTATATCGTGCCGTCGCAGAAACTGCTGATCGTGCGCTACGCCGATGACCGCGACGGCAGCTACAGCCACAACGAAATGCTGAAGCGGGTGCTGGCGGCGCTGGCCAAGGAGGGCGCATGAAGCGCGTGCTGGTGCTGCTGACCGTCGCCTCTCTCGGCTGGGCCTGGCTGGAGCGCCAGGCGTTGGCGGACTTCCCCGGTATCCTTTCGGCCTATTCGGCCAAGGAGTACTGCTCGTGCCGCTTCGTCATGGGCTTCGATGAGGCCTATTGCCGGGGGTATGTGAAGCAGTGGTTACCCCTGAGCCGGCTGGAGGAACACAGCCCGCAACGGCGGGTCAGCGCCGAGGGCCTGGGCCAGCGCAACGAGGCGGCCTGGCAGGGTGCGCAGGCAGGCTGCCGCTTGCTGCCATGAAGGCGGGCGGGTAAGGTTGGCGGTCAAGTTTCACGAGACCTGTCATGTTCAAGCTGCCCCGTCTTCTGCCTGCCCTGCTGCTGGCTTTGTGCCTGCCCGCCCACGCCAACTGGCACCTTGATGGCGAGTCGTCACGCCTGTCCTTCGTCACCGGCAAAAACGGCGATACCGCCGAGGTGCATCGCTTTTTGGTGTTGCACGGCAACGTCGACCGCAACGGTAGGGCCGCGCTGAGTATCGAGATGGACTCGGTAAGCAGCGGCATCCCGCTGCGTGACGAGCAGATGCGCGACAACCTGTTCGAGGTGGGGCGCTTCGCCGAGGCGAGCGTCAAGGCGCAGATCGACCTGCGGCCAATCAACGACCTGGCCGATGGCGCGCAGATCGAACTGCGCCTGCCGCTGACCGTTACCCTGCATGGCCAGTCGCACAGCTACAACGCGCTGCTGCTGGCGACCCGCCTGGATCAGCGGCGCTTCCAGGTGGTGACCCTCGAACCGCTGGTGCTGCGGGCTTCGGACTTTGGCCTGCTGCCCGGGTTGGAAAACCTGCGCAAGTTCGCCAAGCTGAAATCCATCAACCCTTCGGTACCGGTCAATGCGGTGCTGATCTTCAACGCCCGCTGACATGTCGGGGCCGGTCTTCCCTTGGCGGGATGGCAATGAGTTCGAACTGCTGATCGATGGGCCCGAATTCTTTCCGCGCATGATTCAGGCGATCGTGCGCGCCGAATTCCAGGTCGACCTGGAGTTGTACCTGGTCGAGGCCGGTGCCTGTGCCGAGGCGGTGGTCGAGGCGTTGGAGCAGGCTGCGCGGCGCGGCGTGCGGGTGCGTTGCCTGTTCGATGACTATGGCTCGCTGGCGTTTACCGCGGCGTTGCGCCAGCGCCTGGTGGAGGCCGGGGTGTACTTGCGCTGGTACAACCGCCTGCGCTGGAAGCGTGGTTTGCGCAACCTGTATCGCGACCATCGCAAGCTGTTGCTGGTGGACGAGCGCTGGGCCGTGGTGGGAGGCACGGGCGTCACCGACGAGTTCTGGACGCCTGGTGAGGCGACCAGCGCCTGGCACGAGGTGATGGTGCAGTTGCAAGGGCCCGTGGTGAACGACTGGCAGTTGCTGTTCGACCGCCAGTGGCAAGCCAACAACCGCCGCACCGCCTGGCGCCCGGCCGAGGGCTTTGGCCTGCCGCGCTTGCCCAAGGTACCGGCGCAAGGCCAGGGCATGGGCCGGGTGGCCTACGCCGACGCCCGTCAGCACCAGGACATCCTGCATTCGCTGGTGCGGGCGATCAACAGCGGCAAGCAGCGGGTGTGGCTGGCCACGCCGTACTTCCTGCCAACCTGGAGCGTGCGCCGGTCGTTGCGCCGGGCTGCCGGCAAAGGCGTCGACGTGCGCTTGCTGCTGACCGGGCCGCGCACCGACCACCCTTCGGTGCGCTATGCCGGGCACCGCTACTACCCCCGATTGCTACGTGCCGGGGTGCGTATCTACGAGTATCAGCCGTGTTTCCTGCACCTGAAGATGGTGCTGATCGACGACTGGGTCAGTGTCGGTTCGTGCAATTTCGATCACTGGAACCTGCGCTTCAATCTGGAGGCCAACATCGAGGCACTCGACCCGCCGTTGACGGCCGCCGTGCAGGCCAGCTTCGAGCGTGATTTTGCCTTGAGCCAGGTGGTCGACCTTGACCACTGGCATGCCCGGCCGCTGTGGCGTCGGGTCAAGCAGCGCGTGTGGGGCTGGCTGGACCGGCTGGTGGTCAACTTCCTCGACCGGCGCGACTGAGAGCGGCTATCGTGCAGTGACTGTCCCTTGGCAAGCGAAGGAGTGGGTGCGATGACGGCGAAAAAAATTCTCATGCTGGTTGGCGACTACGTCGAAGATTACGAGGCCATGGTGCCGTTTCAGGCACTGAGCATGGTCGGCCACACGGTTCACGCGGTGTGCCCGGAGAAGGTCGCCGGGCAGACCGTACGCACGGCCATTCATGATTTCGAGGGTGAGCAGACCTACAGCGAAAAGCCAGGGCACAATTTTGCCCTGAACTACGATTTCGTGCGGGTGCGGCCCGAGGGGTACGACGCGTTGCTGATCCCCGGCGGCCGTGCGCCGGAGTACCTGCGCCTGGATGAGCGGGTACTGGAGCTGGTGCGGGCATTCAACCAGGCCGGCAAGCCGATCGCGGCGGTGTGCCATGGCGCGCAGTTGCTGGCAGCGGCGGGTGTGCTGGAAGGGCGTGAGTGCAGTGCGTATCCGGCCTGTGCGCCAGAGGTGCGCCTGGCCGGTGGCACGTTCATCGATATCGCGGTGGACCAGGCGCATGTGAATGGCAACCTGGTAACCGCGCCAGCCTGGCCGGCGCACCCGGCCTGGCTGGCGGCTTTTCTCAAGGTGCTGGGCACCCGTATCGCCTGACCGACCTGGCTTTTGTAGGAGCGGCCTTGTGTCGCGAATGGGCTGCGCAGCGGCCCCAGGGCTTAGCATCAATGCAAAGATCGCTGGGGCCGCTTTGCGGCCCTTTCGCGACACAAGGCCGCTCCTACAGGGCTTGCGACGCTCAACCGACCTGCTCGACCCAGTCATTGAGGTTGTAGTAGTTGGTGACCCGGGCAATCTTGCCGCAGTGAATGTAGAAGAATGCCCCCGCCGGCAGCACATAGGTCTGCCCTTTGGCCGCCGGCAATCCTTCGTCGTCGGCCAGGTATTGGCCATGCACGGTGAACTCCGCCGCCGCCCGGCTGCCGTCGGCATTCTGCATCACCACGATGTCGGCCAGGCGCTCGCGGTAGCAACGGTTCATCTTGTCCATGAAGGCGGCAAATTTCGCTTTGCCCATGTGCCGCTCGCCCTGGTTGATGTCGTGGATCACGTCTTCACTGAGCAGTGCCAGGAACGCTGGCATGTCGCCGGCGTTGAAGGCTGCGTAGTAAGCATTTACCAGTTCGGTAGCGGTCATGGAACAATACCTGTCGTGTAGGGAAAAGGCGGTGTGTTGGCTTGGATGATAGGGTTTCCCCTCAAGCCCGGCTTAGCCGAGCGCGTCATCCACATCGACAAAACGACCGCCAAGCATGGAAATACGCCTGTTGCACGGCGCCGCTATCGCGCCTTACATCGATGACCTCGCTCGCCTGCGCCTGACCGTGTTTCGCGAGTTTCCCTACCTCTACGACGGTAGTCCGGAGTACGAAGCAGACTACCTGGCCAGCTACACCCGCTCCGGGCGCAGCCTGGTGGTGCTGGCGATTGACGACGGCGAGGTGGTGGGTGCTTCGACCGGCCTGCCGCTGGTAGATGTGGCCCCGGAGTTCCAGCAGCCGTTTCTGGCGCTGGGGCGCGACCCGGCCAGCGTCTACTACTTCGCTGAATCGCTGGTACTGCCGGCCTACCGTGGCCGTGGCCTGGGCGTGCGCTTTTTCATAGAGCGCGAGTCTTATGCCCACAAACTGGCCGAATTCGACTTCTGCGCGTTCTGTGCCGTGGAGCGCCCAGGTGTGCATCCGCGCCGGCCTGCGGACTACAAGCCGCTGCACGGGTTCTGGCGCAACCGCGGCTTCCTGCATGACCCCTCCCTGCGTACCCGCTACGCCTGGCGCGACCTGGACGAGGCGCAAAGCTCGGAAAAGATCATGTCGTTCTGGACCAAGGAGCTGCCGATTTGATCCGCCTCGCGGCCTGCCAGTACGCCATCGAGCTGCATGAAACCTGGGATGCCTATGCCGACCACTTGCAGGCCTTGTGTGCCGAGGCCGTAGAGGCGGGCGCCCAGCTGCTGTTGCTGCCCGAATACGCCGGCCTGGTGCTCAGCGGCCAGTTGCCGGCCGAACAGCGTGGCGACCTCAAGGCTTCGATCGCCGGCATTCAGCCGCTGATCGAGCCCTGGTTGGCGTTATGCGAAGGTATTGCCCGGCGCTGGGGCATCTACCTGCAGCCGGGCAGCCTGCCAGTGCTCGACCTCGATGGGCAGTACCGCAACCGTGCCTGGCTGTTCGGCCCCAAGGGCATGCTCGGCTATCAGGACAAACTGATCATGACCCGCTTCGAGCGGGAGCAGTGGGGCATTGCCGCAGGTGATGGGCTGCAGGTGTTCGACACCGATCTTGGCCGCCTGGGCATCCTGATCTGCTATGACAATGAGTTCCCAATGCTGGCGCGGCGCCTGGCCGAGGGTGGTGCCGACCTGATTCTGGCGCCGAGCTGCACCGACACTGAAGCGGGTTACCATCGGGTGCGCATTGGCGCGCAGGCACGAGCGCTGGAGAACCAGATAGCCGTGTTGCAGAGCCCGACAGCCGGCGTGGCAGCGTGGTCGCCGGCATTGGACGAGAACATCGGCCGGGCTGGGCTGTTCGTGCCGCCAGATCACGGCATGCCGGGGGACGGGGTGGTTGCGCTGAGTGAGGCGTTGAGCCCGGTGAGCAGCCAGTGGCTGGTGTGTGAAGTGGATCTTGAGGAAGTGAGGCGGGTGAGGCAGGAAGGGCAGGTGTTTACCCGCAGGGACTGGCCGGAGCAGTTCGAGAGAATCCTGTGAGGGCGGTGGCGCCTGCTTGGCGGACGAGCACGCTCCCCCAGGTTTCGCATCGCCCTCAAGCTTGCGCGATATCTGTGGGAGCGGGCTTGCCCGCGAAGCAGGCGCCGCATTTACATCAGGTTTACTTCACTTCGACTGCCAGGCTCTCGGCAATCTTGCTCTGCCACAGGGCAGGGCCAGTGATGTGCACCGACTCACCGTTGCTGTCGACAGCGACGGTCACCGGCATGTCCTTGACCTCGAACTCGTAGATCGCTTCCATGCCCAGTTCGGCGAAGGCCAGGACCTTCGACTTGCGGATGGCCTGGGCCACCAGGTAGGCAGCGCCACCTACGGCCATCAGGTACACGGCCTTGTTGTCCTTGATCGCTTCGATGGCGGTCGGGCCACGCTCGGACTTGCCGATCATGCCCAGCAGGCCGGTCTGCTCGAGGATCTGGCGGGTGAACTTGTCCATGCGGGTGGCAGTGGTCGGGCCGGCTGGGCCTACCACTTCGTCACCGACCGGGTCGACCGGGCCGACGTAGTAGATGAAGCGGCCTTTGAGGTCGACCGGCAGTTCTTCACCGCGGTTGAGCATCTCGACCATGCGCTTGTGCGCAGCGTCGCGGCCGGTGAGCATCTTGCCGTTGAGCAGGATGGTCTCGCCCGGCTTCCAGCTGGCGACTTCTTCCGGGGTGATGTCGTCGAGGTTGACGCGACGGGCGCTCGGACCAGCTTCCCAGACGATTTCCGGGTAGGCGTCCAGCGACGGCGCTTCCAGCTCGGCCGGGCCGTTGCCGTCGAGCACGAAGTGGGCGTGACGGGTGGCGGCGCAGTTCGGGATCATGCACACCGGCAGCGAGGCGGCGTGAGTCGGGTAGTCCATGATCTTGACGTCGAGCACGGTGGTCAGGCCACCCAGGCCCTGGGCGCCGATGCCCAGCTGGTTGACCTTGTCGAACAGCTCCAGGCGGATCTCTTCGAGGCGGTTCTGCGGGCCACGGGCTTTCAGTTCGTGGATGTCGATGGACTCCATCAACACTTCCTTGGCCATTACCGCAGCCTTCTCGGCAGTACCACCGATGCCGATGCCGAGCATGCCAGGCGGGCACCAGCCAGCGCCCATGGTCGGGACGGTCTTCAGTACCCAGTCGACGATCGAGTCGGACGGGTTGAGCATGGCCATCTTCGACTTGTTCTCCGAGCCGCCGCCTTTGGCTGCGACGTCGACTTCGACCTTGTCGCCCGGGACGATGGAGTAGTGGATGACGGCCGGGGTGTTGTCCTTGGTGTTCTTGCGGGCACCGGCCGGGTCGGCCAGGATCGAGGCGCGCAGGACGTTTTCAGGCAGGTTGTAGGCGCGACGCACACCTTCGTTGATCATGTCGTCGACGCTCATGGTGGCGCCGTCCCAGCGCACGTCCATGCCCACGCGGATGAACACGGTGACGATACCAGTGTCCTGGCAGATCGGGCGGTGGCCGGTGGCGCACATGCGCGAGTTGATCAGGATCTGGGCGATCGAGTCGCGTGCGGCAGGCGACTCTTCACGCAGGTAGGCTTCGTGCATCGCCTGGATGAAATCGACGGGGTGGTAGTACGAGATGAATTGCAGGGCGTCGGCGACGCTCTGAATCAGGTCGTCTTGCTTGATCACGGTCATGCAGCGCGCTCCTCTTAAAGACGGGAACATTCAAAAAGACGCTCGACGGTGCCGACCAGCGTGTCGAAGCGCCTTGCAAGGCGCGCCGGCAGGCTGGCCGACGCAAAAGGGCGCGGCAGTATAGCGCGCCTCACCGCGCGAAACACCTGCGCGTGGTCTGGACCATGGTCGGCAGGTAGCAGGCATCCTTTTTGCTGCCAATGCGCGCTTGGCATACAGTGACCCGGTGCTCGATGGAGAAAGACTTACCATGCCTGAACTTTGCGTGGGCGCGCGCCGCTGGACGGTGCCGGCTGGCAGCAACCTGCTCGATGCCCTGAACGAGGCAGGGCTGAATGTGCCCTACAGCTGCCGTGCGGGCAGTTGCCACGCCTGCCTGGTGCATTGCCTGGCAGGTCAGCCGGCTGATGCCTTGCCCGAGGCCCTGGCGCTGGACAAGCATGCCCTGGGCTGGCGCCTGGCCTGCCAGTGCCGGGTGGTCGAGGACCTGCGCGTGGCGGTATTCGACCCGCAGCAGGACGGGGTGCCGGCGCGGGTATGTGCAGTGGACACGTTCGGCGATGTGCTGCGCGTAAGGCTGCGACCGGAGCGGGCGTTGCGTTATCAGGCGGGGCAGCATGTGGTGCTGTGGAGCGGTGCTGTGGCAAGGCCCTACTCGATTGCCAGCCTGCCGGGTGAAGAAGACTTTCTTGAGTTTCATATCGACTGCCAGCGGCCGGGTGCCTTCTGCGACAAGGCCCGCGGGTTGCACGTGGGCGACCAGTTGCGCCTTGGTGAGTTCAGGGGGGGAGCGCTGCATTACGACCCGGACTGGCACGCACGGCCGCTCTGGCTATTGGCGGCAGGCACCGGGTTGGCGCCGTTGTGGGGCATCTTGCGCGAAGCATTGCGCCAGGGGCATCAAGGGGAGATTCGGGTGGTGCATGTGGCGCGGGACAGCGTTGCGCACTATCTGGCGGAGCCATTGCTGCGGCTGGAAGGTGTGAAGGTGGAGCTGGTATTGGCAGAGCAGATGGATGAAGCGCTGGCGGGGTTGCGGCCTTCATCGCGGCAAACGGTGGCGTTGGTGTGCGGGGCGCCTGGGAGTGTCGAGCGGTTTGCCCGGCGGTTGTTCATTGCCGGGGTGCCGCGGGGGCAGGTGTTTACTGATGTGTTCTTGGAACATGCCTGAAGTATTTTAGTGAAAGTGCTGGCCCTTTCGCGGGCAAGCCCGCTCCCACAGGTACCGCATAAGCCTCAAGGCGGGTGCAGAACTGTGGGAGCGGGCTTGCCCGCGAATGGGGCCGCCAAGCGGCCCCCTTGGGAGCGGCAGATCAGCCGACCAGTGGATCACCGACGTGCAGGATCTTCATGCCGTTGGTGCCGCCGATGGTGTGGTAGCTGTCACCCTTGGTCAGGATCACCCAGTCACCTTGCTCCACCAGGCCGCGCTTGAGCAGTTCGTCGACGGCCGCCTGGCTGACCTTGTCGGCCGGCAGCGAAGCCGGGTCGAAGGCAATCGGGTAGACGCCGCGGAACATGTTGGCCCGGGCCTGGGTGGCGCGGTGCGGCGACAGTGCGAAGATCGGCACGTGCGAGCGAAGGCGCGACATGATCAGCGGGGTGTAGCCACTTTCGGTCAGGGCGATGATCGCCTTCACGCCTGGGAAGTGGTTGGCGGTGTACATGGCCGCCAGGGCGATGCTTTCGTCGCAACGCTCGAAGGTGGTGTGCAGGCGGTGGCTGGACTTCTGGCTGGTCGGGTGCTTCTCGGCGCCCAGGCAGATACGGGCCATGGCCTGTACGGCTTCGATCGGGTAGGAGCCCGCGGCGCTTTCGGCCGACAGCATCACCGCATCGGTGTTGTCCAGCACGGCGTTGGCCACGTCGGACACTTCGGCGCGGGTCGGCATCGGGTTCTGGATCATCGACTCCATCATCTGGGTCGCGACGATCACTGCCTTGTTGTTGCGGCGGGCGTGCTGGATGATCTTTTTCTGGATGGCGATCAGCTCGGCGTCGCCGATTTCCACACCCAGGTCGCCACGGGCAACCATCACCGCGTCCGAGGCTGCGATCAGTTTGTCCAGGGTCTCGTCGTCAGCTACGGCCTCGGCACGTTCGATCTTGGCCACCAGCCAGGCGCTGCCGCCGGCTTCGTCACGCAGTTTGCGCGCGTATTCCATGTCGCTGGCGTCACGCGGGAAGGAGACGGCCAGGTAGTCCAGGTCCATTTCCGCGGCCAGCTTGATGTCGGCCTTGTCTTTTTCGGTCAGGGCCGGTGCGGTCAGGCCGCCACCTTTACGGTTGATGCCTTTGTGGTCCGACAGCGGGCCACCGATGATCACCACGCAGTGCAGGGCGTCTGCGGTGGCGGTCTCGACGCGCATGACCACACGGCCGTCGTCGAGCAGCAGTTCGTCACCGACGCCGCAGTCCTTGACCAGGTCGGGATAGTCGATACCGACGATGTCCTGGTTGCCTTCGGTCAGCGGGTGGGCGGTGGAGAAGGTGAACTTGTCACCGATCTTCAGTTCGATGCGCTTGTTGGCGAACTTGGCGATGCGGATCTTCGGACCCTGCAGGTCACCCAGCAGTGCGACATGGCGGCCGTTCTTGGCGGCGATGTCACGGATCAGGCGGGCGCGCGCCTTGTGCTCGTCCGGAGTGCCGTGGGAGAAGTTCAGGCGTGCCACGTCCAGGCCGGCAAGGATCAGCTGTTCGATCACTTCCGGCGAGTTGCTGGCGGGGCCAAGGGTGGCGACGATTTTGGTACGGCGGATGCTCATGCACAGACTCCTATAGTGAAGCGCAGCGAAAGGCTACTCCTCAATTGCGCTGTAGTCATTGTTCCGTTGCACTACCTGCGACCATCGCAGGGTGGCATTTGAACGGGCGGGGGTATCCTTGCAAAAGGCTGTGAAGATTTGCCGGCAATGGCCGATACACTGGCATCAAAGGAGATACCCCATGCGCGCCCTGATCGTAATTGCCCTGGCGGCCAGCACCGTCGGCTGCACCCGCTGGTCCATGGACCACCACCTGAACAACGCCTACCGTGCCTATGACCGTGGCGATTGTTCGAAGGTCATGCTGGAGTTGTCGCAGGTCGACCGCACCAGCCGTGCGCGGCCGTTCATCCACCCGGAAGTGTCGTTGCTGCGTGGCCAGTGCCTGGAGCGTGACAGGCTTTATGTGGATGCTGCGCAGACCTACGAGTACCTGATCCAGCAGTACCCAGGCAATGAATACGCCTATCGGGCCAAGGCGCGCCTGGAAACCTTGCAGAAGCTCGGGCACTACCGGGGTACAGAGGCGGCGGTGGTCAACCCGGTGAATACCCCCACTTGGCGTTAACACCAAGGTGTCTTTAATTTCACGGGATTTGCCTGGCACGCTGCGCTAATCTGTAACTCAGTTGTTACAACAACCGCCAGTACCTAGCATTCCTGGCACCTGGTACGGGATTGCACTTTCGATCATGTTCAACCAGCGCCATATCGAACGCCATCAGCTGCCTTGTGTGCTCAAGGTCTACAACCGCTTTACCGATCAGCCGATCGGTCAGCTGGGCAATGCCTCCGAAGACGGGATCATGTTGATCAGCTCGCTGCCGGTGCTGGTCGGCCCGGACTTCGAGCTGCAATTGCGTCTGCCGCTGGCCGGTGGCGGGTATCAGTTCATCAACCTGACCGCCAGTTGCCTGTGGTGCCGCGAAGACCAGACCCCGGGCCACTACGATTCCGGTTTCATGTTGCTGCAGGCGCCGCGCGAATACGAAGAATTCGTCCGCTCGCTGCGCGACTATTTCAGTTTCCGCCCCGCCAACGCTTCCGCCTGAGCCTGGCTCCGCTAAAATCGGGTCGACCTTGAAACAGGACGACCCCGTGACTACCAGCATCTTCTGGCACGACTACGAAACCACTGGCATCAACCCGCGCTGCGACCGGCCGCTGCAGGTCGCTGGTGTGCGCACCGATCTCGACCTCAACGAGATCGAAGACCCGATCAGCCTTTACTGCCACCCCTCGGACGATATTCTGCCGCACCCGGCCGCCTGCCTGGTCACCGGCATCACCCCCGAGCAACTCGCTCACCAGGGCCTGTGCGAAGCCGAGTTCATGACCCGGGTCCACCAGCAGCTGGCGCGCCCCGGCACATGCGGTGCCGGCTACAACACCCTGCGCTTCGACGACGAAGTGACCCGATACAGCCTCTACCGTAACTTCTTCGACCCCTACGCCCGCGAGTGGCAGGGTGGCAACAGCCGCTGGGACCTGATCGACGTGGTGCGCACCGCTTACGCCTTGCGCCCGGAAGGCATCGTCTGGCCGCAGCAGGATGGGCGCACCAGCCTGCGTCTGGAGTTGCTCAGCAAGGCCAATGGCATCGACCATGGGCATGCTCATGAAGCGCTTTCCGACGTACGGGCCACGATCGCTTTGGCGCGCCTGATAAGGCAGAAGCAGCCCAAGTTGTACGAGTGGCTGTTCCAGTTGCGCAGCAAGCACAAAGTGATGGAGCAGATTCGTCTATTGCAGCCGTTGGTGCATATATCCGGGCGTTTTTCTTCGGCGCGTAATTATCTGGGTGTGGTCTTGCCATTGGCCTGGCACCCGCGTAATCGCAATGCACTGATTGTGTGCGACCTGCATCAGGAAACCCTACCGTTAATAAGGGAAAGTGCCGAGGTACTGCGCGAGCGTTTGTACACGCGGCATGAGGAATTATCGGAAGGACAATTACCCGTCCCGCTCAAGTTGGTGCAGATCAATCGCTGCCCGGTAGTCGCTCCGCTCTCGGTATTGCGCCCTGCGGATCAGCAACGGCTGGGCATCGATCTGAAAGTGATTCAAACACGCGCTGAAGAGTTGGCTAATCAACAGCCGGCCTGGCAAGACAAGCTAGCGCATATCTACGGCAAGGAGGATTTCGCTGCGGTTGAAGACCCGGAACAACAGTTATATGACGGTTTCATCGGTGACCGCGACCGCCGCCTGTGCGAGCAAGTTCGCACGCTGGACCCTGCCCAGTTAGGGCACGGCCACTGGATGTTCGATGATCCGCGCCTGCCGGAGTTGTTGTTCCGTTATCGCGCCCGGAACTTCCCTGAAACCTTGAACAGTGAAGAGCGCCAGCGCTGGTATGGTTTCTGCCAGCAGCGTCTGAGCGACCCGCAGTGGGGGGCACCCAATACGCTGGGTGATTTCGAGCAGGCCAGGCGGGGGGCCTGGGCCAATGCTGACGAGGCTGGGCGGCGGGTGTTGGACGCCTGGGAGGTGCATGCCCGCAACTTGCGTGAGCAGTTTGCTATCAGCCTTTGACAGAGCAAACAAAAACGCCGGCAGCAGGCCGGCGTTTTTGTTTGTATATACAGCGCGTGGCTGTGGACAATCAGTCCAGCAGAGTCGCCCAGCTTTCAACCACATCGCCACCCCATTTGGCTTTCCATTCTTTCAGGGTCTTGTGGTTGCCGCCTTTGGTTTCGATGACTTCACCGTTGTGCGGGTTTTTGTATTGCTTGACCTTGCGCGCACGCTTGGTGGCGACAGGTTTCGCTGCACCGCGCGGGGCTTTGCTCAGTTTCGATTCTGGGTCGAGCAGGGCGATGACGTCGCGCAGCGACTTGGAGTATTCACCCATCAGCGTACGCAGTTTGCCTTCGAACTCCAGTTCTTTCTTCAGCTTGTCATCCTGAGACAGGTTGGCCAGGCGGGCCTGAAGTTCCTTGATGGCTTCTTCGGTAGCGCGGTACTCGTTGATCAGGGACATGGAGTGTTCCTTAATGCGTGTTCAGAAATGTGTAGGTCAATAATAGACAGGCGATACTCTCAAGTAAACATATTATTCGGGCGTTAACTGTTATTAACGCTGTGACAAAATATCTCAAGATTAAGAAAAATTTACATATGCCCTGCAATTGGCCCTGATTGTCATCAGGCTGTAGTCAGCCAAGCTCGCACGTAGCCTTTGCGGGCATGGCGCTACCGGCGGGCGCAATGATTACTGCGTTTTTCTGGTCGGGCCGCTAGAATGAGCGCCTTTGCGAAGTTCTGGAGTCTTAATTCATGCGCACCTATCGTCTGGTGATCGCCTGCCCCGACCGTGTTGGCATCGTGGCGAAAGTCAGTAATTTCCTGGCCTTGTACAATGGCTGGATCAACGAAGCCAGCCACCACTCCGATGAGCAGAGCGGCTGGTTCTTCATGCGCCATGAAATCCGTGCAGAATCGCTGCCATTTGGTATCGAGGCGTTCCGCGAAGCCTTCGCGCCTATCGCCGAAGAGTTCTCCATGACCTGGCGTATCACCGACTCGGCGCAGAAGAAGCGCGTGGTGCTGATGGCCAGCCGCGAATCACACTGCCTGGCCGACCTGCTGCACCGCTGGCACACCGATGAGCTGGATTGCGAGATCCCTTGTGTGATTTCCAACCACAACGACCTGCGCAGCATGGTCGAGTGGCACGGCATTCCGTTCTTCCACGTTCCGGTCGACCCCAAGGACAAGGCCCCGGCTTTTGCCGAAGTGTCGCGCCTGGTACAGGAGCACGCGGCTGACGTGGTGGTGCTGGCGCGCTACATGCAGATCCTGCCGCCGCAGCTGTGCCAGGACTATGCCGAGAAGGTCATCAACATCCACCACAGCTTCCTGCCGTCGTTCGTCGGTGCCAAGCCGTACCACCAGGCCGCCCTGCGAGGTGTGAAGCTGATCGGTGCGACCTGCCACTATGTGACTGAAGAGCTGGATGCCGGCCCGATCATCGAGCAGGACGTGGTGCGCGTGAGCCACGCCGACAGCATCGAAGACATGGTCCGCTTCGGCCGTGACGTCGAGAAGATGGTGCTGGCCCGCGGCCTGCGCTATCACCTGGAAGACCGCGTGCTGGTGCATGGCAACAAGACCGTGGTGTTCGACTGATCCATGTATGGGGCTGCTTTGCAGCCCTTTCGCGACACAAGGCCGCTCCTACAGGAAATCGCCTTCTGCTGTAGGAGCGGCCTTGTGTCGCGAAAGGGGCGCAAAGCGCCCCGACAATCGGGAGCGATACAGCAATGGCAAGTTCACGTAACAAACCCACTGCCTCACCCCCGCCCACCCTCGGCGAAGGCTGCCTGGCCCGCTACGACCCCGAAGCCCTGGGCGACGAAGACGGCACCGACTTCCCGGATGCCGCCGAGCTCTGGCGCCAGCTCAACCCGCCTGACGCCGCCAGCGCTCCAGCAGCGGGCGCGCCAGCAGGCAGACAAACACCGGCCCACCCGCCAGCAGATAAAAGTAGTAAGTGATCGCTCGCCAGATCAGGATCGCGGCTGCGGCGGTCGAACTGCCAACCAGCGGAGTCAGCAGACTTGCCGAGGTCAGCTCGGCGGCACCAGCGCCACCGGGCAGCAGGCTGAATTGCCCGGCGCTGAGCGACAGCATCTGCACCAGAAAGCTCGGGATCCACGACAGTTCCACCCCCAGACCTTGCAGCACCAGGTAAAGCACGCTGTAGCGCAGGCTCCAGTGCAAGCAGGTGAGGGCGAACACCATTGCCAAGGTTCGCTTGGGCAACTGCCAGGTCTGCGCCAGGGCGTCGATGAAATGCAGAACCTTACGTGCCCAGCGGCGCCTGCGTTTGCCAGGCATCCCCAACCGCTGCAGCACCCTCCCGTTGAAGCGCATCAGTGCACGCCGGTAACGCAGCAGCAGCACGATCGTGGCCAGGGCGGCGCACAGCAGCAACGCGCTGCCCAGCAGCATGCTTTGCTGGCTGCGTCCAAGGCTGTGGAACAGCGCATAACCGGCAATTGCCAGCATCGCGCAGAAGAAGAACAGCAGGTCGTTCAACTGATCCATGGCAAACACCGCACCGCTGCGGGCCGGCCCGATGCGGTCACGGGCGAGCAAGGCCATGAGGGTGACCGGCCCGCCGCTGCCTCCAGGGGTGGTGCAGATGGCGAACTCGGTTGCCATTACCACGCCCAGGCTACGTACATGGCCAAGCTGCGCACCTTGCTGGCCCAGTAGCAAGCGCAGGCGAATGGCATTGATCACCCAGCACAGCAGGATCATGCCCAGCAGGGCCAGCAACAGCCTGGTATCGAAGGCCATCAGCCTGGGCATCAGCTCGTTGCCGCCCAACAGTGTTGGCACCAGCAGGGCGCCTACCAGTGCCAGGGCCAGCCAGCCGACGCGGTTCATGCGATCACCTGGCGCTCCAGCCAGGTCGACTTGGTCAACGGCTCACGGCCTTGCAGCAGCAGGTTGTCGAGGGTGCGCAGCCAGTAGTTGCGCGACGAGCTGTGGCGCATGTCGACCGGGTGGAGGCCCAGGCGCAGGGTTTCGGCTGTGCGCAAGCGCCGACACTGCCAGTCGCAGACCACCCTCGACAGCCCACGGCGCCAGGCGCTGCGTGCGCTCCATACCAGGCCTGGCGCTTCATAGGCGGTGAAGTCAGGTAAACGATAAAGGTGCTGGGGCGTGCTGGTGTAGCGCAGCGGCAACTGGCTCAGCGCCTGTCGAGTGCCTTGGCTCATCAGCCAGGCCGGGGCGACGAAACCGGCCACCGGCCAGCCTTGCCGATCGAACACGGCCAGACCTTGTTCCAGGCGCTGCAGGGCTTGCGCCTGATCGAGGGCGTAGAACTCGCCTTCGTGGGTGTAGATACGCCGCATGAAGTATTCGCCGAGGTTGCGCGGTGGGGGGCCATCGTCGGCGTGGTAGAGGCCGTGCAGCGCCAGTTCGTCCCCCCGTGCCAGGCGCCGTTCGAGCAGGCGGCAGAAGGTCGGTGAGCGGGTCAACGGGTTGCGATGGTGGAAATCCGGCACCACCAGCCAGGTCATTGGCACATTGCCCATCTCGTCCACGGCCTGCACGAACGGCTGGTAGTCAGGCCAGGTTTCGGGCGCGATATCGTGCAGCACCAGCATCAGGCTGCCCGAGGCACTGCCGGGCTCAGCCATGGGCGCGCACCTGCGGTTGGTGGCCGAGCACGGCCTGGTAGTGTTGCAGCAGGCCAGCCACCACGTTGTCCCATGAATAGTGTTGCTCCACGTGCTGGCGGGCCTGGGCGCCGAGCTTGCGCACCCCGGCCTCGAACGCTTCGCGCACGGCCAGTGCCATGGCTTGGCCATCGTTGGCCCGGCACAGCCGCCCGCACTGTTCGTTGACGATTTCGCCAAATGCCCCGGCGCGTACGGCGACCACCGGGGTGGCGCTGGCCATGGCCTCGAGGATGACCAGGCCGAAAGTCTCCTGGTCGCCGGCGTGCACCAGCAGGTCGGCGCTGGCGACCAGGCGTGCGACCTCCTGCGGTGGGCGGAACTGGTCGATGACGCTGACGTTCTCGGGCACATTGGCGGGCATGTTCGAGCCGACCAGCAACAGGTGGTAGGGGCGCCCCAGGTGTTGCATGCATTCGAGCAGCACCGGCAGGTTCTTCTCGCGTGAACCGCGCCCGGCATAGATGAGCAGGCGGCTGGTATCGGCTATACCCAGCTGGGCCCGCAGCTGCGGGTCGCGATGGTCGGGGTGGAAGGTGTTCAGGTCGACACCCAGGCGCTGCACGTGCACGTCACGCACGCCAAGCCGGCGCAGCTTGTCGGCCATCACCAGGCTCGGCGCCAGTACCCGGTCGAAATTGCCATACAGCTTGCTGACATAGGCCTCGACATTGGGCGTGAACCAGTTGCCCATACGGTTGCTCACCAGCAGCGGCAGGTCGGAATGGTAGAAACCGATCACCGGCACATCGAGCTGGCGCCGGGCTTCCAGTGCGGCCCAGGCAGTGAGGTACGGGTCGCCGACTTCGATCAGGTCGGGCTTGAGCCGGCGCAGCACATTGCACCACGGCGCCAGGCGTACCGGGAAACGGTAGCCTTTGCCGAACGGCAAGGGCGGTGCGGGGACCTGGTAGATGCCATCGGCATCGCTGGCGCTGGCGCCGGGGATCAGGAGGCTGTGGTGTACGCCCGGAAGGGCGTCGAGGCGGTGGTGTTTGGCATCCAGATACGTCCGCACGCCGCCGCTGGCCGGGGCGTAGAACATGGTGATGTCGGCGATGTGCACGATCAGCATCCCTCCGGGATCGTCTTCGGGTCTGTCATCTGGTAATGACGCGCCTAAAGGTTGACCTTCCTGAAGGATAGTTTGTTCGATCGGGGTTGGGCGTGAGTGCAGTGCTGGATTCTTCGCGGCTAAAGCCGCTCCCAGAGCGATCACCTCGGCCTGGAGGGCAAGGAGATCCTGTGGGAGCGACTTTAGCCGCGAAGCAGGCGACGCGGTTTGACGGTCAGATGCGGAAGCTGCCGACCAGGTGTTTCAGGCGGGTGGCTTGCTGCTCAAGGTCCGAGCAGGCGCGCAGGGTGGCCTGCAGGTTCTCGACGCCCTCCTGGTTGAGCATGTTGATCTCGTTGATGTCCATGTTGATCGAGTCGACCACCGCGGTCTGCTCTT
The DNA here is from genome assembly GCF_001320205.1 of Pseudomonas sp. NBRC 111123. Classification (NCBI taxonomy): domain Bacteria; kingdom Pseudomonadati; phylum Pseudomonadota; class Gammaproteobacteria; order Pseudomonadales; family Pseudomonadaceae; genus Pseudomonas; species Pseudomonas sp. NBRC 111123. Next base: position 162,836 of record NZ_BCAZ01000004.1, on the reverse strand, counting down.
CGGTGGCGGTGGCCACCGACTGGTTCATGCCGTCGATCTCGCCGATGCGCACGGTCACGCTGTCCAGGCGTTCGCCGGCCTGGTTGGCAATCTGCATGCTGTCCTGGCTGTGGCGCTGGCTCTGGCCCATGGTGTCGACCGACTCGCGGGCACCGACCTGCAGCTCTTCGATCATGGTCTGCACCTGCTGTGCCGACTCCTGGGTGCGGTGCGCCAGGTTGCGTACCTCGTCGGCGACCACGGCAAAACCACGCCCTGCTTCACCGGCGCGCGCCGCTTCGATCGCTGCGTTGAGCGCCAGCAGGTTGGTCTGCTGGGAAATGCTGGTGATCACTTCGAGGATTTGGCCGATGTTCACGGTCTTGCTGTTGAGCGTCTCGATGTGCGCGCTCGAGGTGACGATCAGGTCGGACAGGCGGTTCATCGCTGCGATGTTGCGCTCTACCACCTGCTGGCCTTCTTCGGCCAGCAGGCGCGCGGAACTGGCGTGCTGAGAGGCCTGGGCGGCATTGCCGGCGATTTCCTGGGCGGCGGCGCCCAGTTCGTTGATGGCTGCGGCGACGCTGTTGGTGCGGTTGGACTGCTCGTCGGAATTGGCCATGGACGAATTCGAGGCGCTGATGACGCGCAGGGCCACTTCATTGACCTGCTCGGTCGCCGACGAGACTTCACGAATCGAACCGTGGATACGTTCGACGAAGCGGTTGAAGGCTTTGCCGAGGATGCCAAATTCATCGTGATTGTGGATGTTCAGGCGCTTGGTGAGGTCGCCTTCACCTTCGGCGATGTCCTCCATGGCGCGGGTCATGGTGTGCAGTGGCTGCATCAGCACGCGGATAAGCAGGCCGAGCAAGCCAATGATGATCACCACGGCCACCAATGTGGCGATCACCGCCGAGGTGCGGAAGGTGCTGAGCATGGCAAAGGCCTTGTCCTTGTCTACCGACAGGCCGATGTACCAGTTGGCCGATGGCAGGCCCTTGATCGGGGTGAAGGTCAGCAGGCGGGCCTGGCCATTGGCGTCGACTTCGGTCAGCTCACCGGACAGTTTCGGCGTGTGCTGCGGGAACAGGTCCGACAGCGACTTCATCACCAGCTCCTTGTCCGGGTGGACCAAGATCTTGCCCTGGTCGTTGACCAGGAACGCATAACCCATGCCGCCGAAGTTCAGCGAATTGATGATCTGCACCAGGCCATCGAGAGCAAGGTCGCCACCGACCACGCCGACGCTGCCGGAAACCTTGCTGAGGATGCCGATGACCATCTTGTTGGTGGTCAGGTCGATGTAGGGTTCGGTGAGAATCGCACCTTGGGCATTCATGCCGTCCTTGTACCAGGGGCGGGTGCGCGGGTCGTAGCCCTCGGGCATCTTGGCGTCCGGGCGCACGCTGAAACCACCATCGACCTTGCCCAGGTAAACAGTGAGGAAGCTCGAGATCAGGGCATTCTGGCCCATGAGTGTTTCGGCATTGGACGGTTGCTGGGCAATGTTCTGCGCCAGGTTTTCCACCAGCTTGATACGGCCATCGAACAGGTTGCGGATGTTGGTCGAAGTGGATTCGCCCATTTCAGCCAGATAATTCTCCAGATTCTCGCGGATCGCATTACGCTGGAGGTAATCGTTGTAAAGGGTGAACAGGCTGAAGGCGAGTATCACAATCAATGATGCAGCCAAAAGGATCTTGTGGCTGAAACGCAGGTTTTTGTTCATGGCGTAATCGGTTCCGCTAAGGTTTTTATCGGGCGTTCGCACGGTATCGCTGCAAACAGTGCACCATCCCGAAAAGTCCTTTTTCGGTTGCTCCTGTCTATTAAGGCGAATATCACCCAAAGGTATCGGCCGAATTAAGCTAAAGCTTGAGCGGGGGAATAAAGAGATGTCGGAAACTTCGACCATAGTTGTAGGCGCTGACCCGAGCGGTCAGCCAGTGCAGCAAGCCATGCGCCTGGCCAATCGCCACGGCCTGGTCGCCGGGGCTACCGGTACTGGCAAGACCGTGACTCTGCAGCACCTGGCGGAAGTGTTCAGCGATGCCGGCGTGGCGGTGTTCGCCGCAGATGTCAAAGGCGACCTGTGTGGCCTGGGGGCGGCAGGCGCGCCACAAGGCAAGGTGGCTGAGCGAATCGCTGGCATGCCTTGGCTTGGGCATGTGCCACGGGCCTATCCGGTGTCGCTCTGGGAGGTGGCCGGGCAGCTTGGCCACCCTTTGCGCACAACCCTCAGCGAAATGGGCCCGTTGTTGCTCGGTAATCTGCTGGAGTTGACCGACAGTCAGCAGGCAGCGCTGTATGCGGCGTTCAAGGTGGCGGATCGTGAAGGCTTGCTGCTGCTCGACCTGAAAGACCTCAAGGCCTTGTTGGCGCATCTGAAGGACAACCCGCAACTGCTCGGCGAAGACAGCGCATTGATGACCACTGGCTCGACCCAGGCCTTGCTGCGCCGGCTGGCAACCCTGGAGCAGCAAGGTGCCGAGGCGTTGTTTGGTGAACCGGCGCTGCAACTGGAAGATCTGCTGCGGCCAGATGCCGATGGCCGTGGGCGCATTCACCTGCTTGATGCCAGCCGGCTGGTGCATGAAGCGCCGAAGGTTTACGCCACCTTCCTGCTATGGCTACTGGCTGAACTGTTCGAGCAGCTGCCGGAGCGCGGTGATGCCGACAAGCCTGTGCTGGCGCTGTTTTTCGATGAGGCGCACCTGTTGTTCAACGGCACGCCGAAAGCGTTGCAGGACCGGCTGGAGCAGGTGGTGCGGCTGATTCGTTCCAAGGGGGTTGGGGTGTATTTCGTCACCCAATCGCCGAGCGATCTGCCCGATAGCGTCCTGGCCCAGTTGGGTTTGCGCATTCAGCATGGCCTGCGTGCCTTTACCGCCAAAGAACAGAAGTCGCTCAGGGCTGTGGCTGATGGCTTTCGCCCCAACCCGGCGTTCGACAGCCTTGCGGTGTTGACCGAGCTGGGGATTGGCGAGGCGCTGGTCGGCACTTTGGAAGAGAAGGGGACGCCGGCGATGGTCCAACGGGTACTGATCGCGCCACCGCAATCGCGGATCGGCCCATTGAGTGCGGCCGAACGCAGTGCATTGATCGCGGCTTCACCTCTGCTGGGGCGCTACGACAAGGCGATCGACCGGGAGTCGGCGTATGAAATGCTGACCCAGCGTAAAGGTGAGCCAGTGGAGCCGGCGCCAGTGCCGAAGGCGGATGAAGAGAGTTTCGCTGACAAGGCGGGCGATTTTTTGCAGAGCGCGGCGGGGCAGGCGATCAAGTCGGCGGTGCGCCAGGCGGCCAATCAGTTTGGGAGGCAACTGGTGCGAGGGTTGATGGGGTCGTTGCTGGGTGGCAAGAAAAAGTGATTGGCATGGCTGTGCGGTCTTTGTAGGAGCGGCCTTGCCGGGGCGCCGGACCGGTCGGAAAGGGCCGCAAAGCGGCCCCGACAATCTGTGCTGTTGCATAAATCCCGGGGCCGCTACGCAGCCCTTTCCGACCGGTCCGGCGCCCCGGCAAGGCCGCTCCTACAGCGGACGCGTCACGGCAGGAATGATGGCCACGAAAAAGGCGCCCTGGGGCGCCTTTTCAGTGCAGCGCAATCGCTCAGGCCAGTGCCTTGGATGCGAGCCAGAACAGGCCGGCCGCCAGGCCCATCGAGGCCGGCAGGGTCAGAACCCAAGCCAGCAGGATGGTTTTCACGGTGCCGCCTTGCAGGCCGCTCTTGTTGGCGACCATGGTGCCGGCAACGCCGGATGACAGCACATGGGTGGTCGACACCGGCAGGGCGAACACGTTGGCCATGCCGATGGCACAGGCCGCGGTGATTTGTGCCGACATGCCCTGGGCATAGGTCATGCCCTGCTTGCCGATCTTCTCGCCGACGGTCAGTACCACACGCTTCCAGCCCACCATGGTGCCCAGGCCCAAGGCCAGGGCAACGGCCACGATCACCCAGAACGGGGCGTATTCGGTGGTGGCGGTCAGGTCCTTGCGCAGTTTCTCGAGGTCGGCCTTTTCACGGGCGTCCAGGCCAGGCAGCTTGCCTACCTTCTTCGCGGTGTCATCCAGGCACAGCAGGTAGCGGCGCACTTCAACACGCTTTTCGGCATCCAGCGCGTGGTAGTCGGTCACCCCTTGCAGCGAGGACTGCAGGGCGGCGATGGTCGGTTCGGTTTGCTGCGGGTTGCAGCTGAACTGCTCAGGCAGGTCGGTCGACTTGGCCTTGCCCAGTGCCAGGAACTCGCCGAGGGTGGCGGCGTTGCGCTGGTAGAACTGGCTCATGTGCAAGGTGGCGTCGCGGGTGCGCTCGATCTGGTAGGTGGTGCTGTTCAGGTCGAGAACGAACTTGGCCGGGACGATACCGATCAGCACCAGCATGATCAGGCCGATGCCTTTCTGGCCATCGTTGGAACCGTGCACGAAGCTCACGCCCATGGCCGAAATCACCAGTACCAGGCGGTTCCAGAACGGTGGGTGTTTCTTGTCGTCGAGTTTGCGGCGTTGTTCCGGCGTCTTGTGCATCTTCGACAGCGGGCGCCACCACTTCAGGCCGATCAGCACCAGCGCGGCGACAGCGAAGCCGGCGATCGGCGAGACCACAAGCGACATGGCGATGTCGATCGCCTTCTGCCAGTTGACGCCATCGCCCAGCGGGATGTCGTTGATCAGGGCGTTGGCCAGGCCCACGCCGAGGATCGAGCCGATCAGGGTGTGCGAGCTGGAAGCGGGGATGCCGAAGTACCAGGTACCGAGGTTCCAGGTGATGGCGGCGGCCAGCAACGAGAAGACCATGGCCAGGCCATGCCCGGTATTCACATTGATCAGCAGTTCGACCGGCAGCAGGTGCACGATGGCGTAGGCCACCCCGACACCGCCGAGCAGAACGCCGAGGAAGTTGAACACCCCGGAGAAGAACACGGCCAGGTGTGGTGGCATGGCTTTGGTATAGATGACGGTGGCTACCGCGTTCGCGGTGTCATGAAAGCCATTGATGAACTCGAATGCGAGCACGAAGGTCAGGGCGAGCAGCAGGCTCACCAATACCCAGGCATCCAGTCCGCTGAATAAATCGATCATGAAGGTTGTCTGGCGGTCATAGGGGGGCGGGATTATGCCAGAAAACCTTGGCAATCGATGCACCCACAGCTGACCGATGGCAGCGTTGTGAGCGTCCTCTCAGCCAGGAAGTTGAAGTGATCTGGCAGAAAAAGTTCCGTAAAAAAGCCTGAAATTTACGAAAAATCGTCAAATCTCTGAAAAAATCTCGGCGTCATATCGCTTCAAACGAGTGTATGAAATTTGTGTAATTCCATTTCATCCTCGGCCTTTCGGTAAAGATCGTCCGCGTCGTGGGCGCCAGGCCCGCGACGTGATGGCGGTACAGAAGGCAACTCAGGGCTGCTCGCTGCGCAGTTCCTTTTCCATCTTTTCCAGTTCCTGGCTGAATGCCTGGTCCTGAACGGTTGCACGTTTGCGCCAGGGTTTGCGTTCTGGCTCTGGTTGTGCGGCATAGGTGGTGACTTCACCACCGTAAACTTCCTTGTAACGTTCTGCCTGGCGCTCGAGTTCCGCGCGCAGTTCATCTTTCGTCACAGTAATACCTGAATAAGTAGTAATGGCTGGTGTTGTGCGCAGGTGCAAGTTGCCCATGCACATGACGTGCTGGTTGGCGGATGAAAGCCGGGCCAGTGTTCCATTGCCGGAGTGTCGATCCGGGCCAGCGGAATCGATTATAGCAATCGGTAAATCGCCAAAGCGGGTTATTTATGCAACGGCGTACAAAGTTTCCAGGCCAGCGGCGGCCTGTACACACTTTGAGCACGCAGTGCCTGCAATAGTTCGCTGGGGTTATGCCGCAAATTAGAAATAAAACGGCCCCGCACGAGGCGAGGCCGTTGCCTGGGGACTTCTACGGTGGGTACCTGACCAGTCTCTCCAAAGAAGCCACATGTGGCAGGAGAAAGGTATAAGTAAATTTGTCGGCGGTCAATTGCGATTATCGGCCGTTCGTTCGATAATCGCACGAGCCAGCGATTTTTTTGAGGTGAGCGATGAGTGACGAAACCACGGCCAACGAATCTGCCAATCCAGAAGCGTCCCGCCCGAGCGCACCTGCGCTGGCGCCGCCGATCGTGGCTTCACCGGCCAAGCGCATCCAGGCATTTACCGGTGACCCGGACTTCATGACCTCCCTGGCGCGTGGCCTGGCAGTGATCCAGGCCTTCCAGGAGCGCAAGCGCCACCTGACCATCGCGCAGATCAGCCACCGCACCGAGATTCCCCGGGCCGCCGTGCGCCGCTGCCTGCATACACTGATCAAGCTTGGTTACGCCACCACCGATGGGCGTACCTATTCGCTGTTGCCGAAAGTGCTGACCCTGGGCCATGCCTATCTGTCGTCAACGCCTCTGGCGGTGTCGGCCCAGCCCTATCTGGACCGCATCAGCGACCAGTTGCACGAAGCTGCCAACATGGCCACTCTCGAGGGCGATGACATCCTTTATATAGCCCGTTCGGCCACGGTGGAGCGGCTGATATCGGTCGACCTGTCGGTCGGTGGGCGGTTGCCGGCCTATTGCACATCCATGGGGCGCATCCTGCTGGCGGCGATGGACGACACCAGCTTGCGCGAATACCTCGACCGTGCCGACCTCAAGGCTCGGACCAGCCGTACCCTGAATGACCCCGAGTCGTTGTTCGCCTGCATCCAGCAAGTGCGGGAGCAGGGCTGGTGTGTGGTTGACCAGGAGCTGGAGCAGGGGCTGCGGTCGATCGCGGTGCCTATCTATGATGCGTCCGGGCAGGTGTTGGCGGCGCTGAACGTGAGCACCCATGTCGGGCGGGTGACGCGTAGCGAACTGGAGCAGCGCTTCCTGCCGATCCTGCTGGCGGCCAGCCGCGACCTTTGCCATCAATTGTTCGGTTGACGGTGTGAACGACACTGTTTCCTGTTCGATAAACGCACAGTGTCGCTCCGGGTGAATTGCGCCACCCTCAATCGCTGATTAATGTCTCTCGCAACGGTCGGCACTGCCGACCGATACAAGAAAAACATAAGAGGCGCATCCCATGACCACTGTCACTCGACTGCTACGGCCGCACCCGTTTGCAGTGCCGTTGTATCCAGGCTGATTCAGGCCGCACTTCATCGATATTCAAGCCCTGTACTGTTGACTCAAGTGCAGTGGCGCGACCGTGCTCCCTTTCTGGATAACAACAATGAACCAACCACATTCTGTCGGGAACAATCTCGACGTCCAGTCGTTCATCAATGAACAACCGCTGTCGCGCTATCAGTGGCGCGTGGTGATCCTCTGTTTTCTGATCGTCTTCCTCGATGGCCTCGATACCGCGGCCATGGGCTTCATCGCGCCTGCCTTGTCGCAGGAGTGGGGCATCGACCGCGCCAGCCTCGGCCCGGTGATGAGTGCCGCGTTGATCGGCATGGTATTCGGGGCCTTGGGCTCCGGGCCGCTGGCCGACCGTTTCGGGCGCAAGGGTGTGCTGGTCGGTGCGGTGCTTGTGTTCGGTGGTTTCAGCCTGGCTTCGGCCTATGCCGGCAACGTCGATCAGTTGCTGGTGCTGCGCTTTCTGACTGGCCTGGGTTTGGGGGCCGGTATGCCCAATGCCACCACGCTGCTGTCCGAATACACCCCTGAGCGCCTCAAGTCGCTGCTGGTGACCAGCATGTTCTGCGGCTTCAACCTCGGCATGGCCGGTGGCGGTTTCATCTCTGCGAAGATGATCCCGGCTTACGGCTGGCACAGCCTGCTGGTGATCGGTGGTGTGTTGCCGCTGCTGCTGGCCGTGGTGCTGATGGTCTGGCTGCCAGAGTCGGCGCGCTTCCTGGTGGTGCGCAACCGGGGTAACGACAAGGTGCGCAAGACCCTGGCGCCGATCGCGCCGGCAGTGGTGGCGCAGGCGGCAAGCTTCAGCGTGCCAGAGCAGAAGGCCGTGGCTGCACGCAACGTGTTTGCGGTGATCTTCTCCGGGACTTACGGCCTGGGCACGGTATTGCTGTGGCTGACCTACTTCATGGGCCTGGTTATCGTCTATCTGCTGACCAGCTGGTTGCCAACGCTGATGCGCGACAGCGGCGCAAGCATGGAGCAGGCAGCCTTCATTGGTGCGCTGTTCCAGTTTGGCGGTGTACTCAGCGCGGTGGCGGTAGGTTGGGCCATGGACCGCTTCAATCCGCACAAGGTCATCGGCATCTTCTACTTGCTGGCCGGGGTGTTTGCCTACGCCGTGGGCCAGAGCCTGGGCAACATCACCGTACTTGCCACTTTGGTGCTGGTCGCCGGCATGTGCGTGAACGGCGCACAGTCGGCCATGCCGTCGCTGGCCGCGCGTTTCTACCCGACCCAAGCGCGCGCCACAGGCGTATCGTGGATGCTGGGTATCGGCCGCTTCGGCGCCATCCTCGGGGCCTGGAGCGGCGCGACGCTGCTGGGCTTGGGCTGGAATTTCGAGCAGGTATTGACCGCACTCTTGGTGCCGGCGGCGTTGGCGACGGTGGGCGTGATCGTCAAAGGGCTGGTGAGCCACGCCGACGCGACCTGACAAGCGTGGGGCTGCGCAGCAGTCAGCCCCAGAACCGAAGGCGGGTGTAACATTTTGTTCGATAATCGCACGAATAGTCGATTATCGAATTGTAAGCAACCCCTCTGTCTCCTTAATCTGGGCTCAACGTAGCACCCCTGGCAGGAGAAGCCTGATGCGTGAAGTATTTATCTGTGACGCCATCCGCACCCCGATCGGCCGCTTCGGCGGCTCCCTGGCAGGCGTGCGGGCCGACGACCTGGCGGCCGTGCCGCTGAAGGCGCTGATCGAACGTAATCCGTCGGTTCAGTGGGACCAGCTGGACGAAGTGTTTTTCGGCTGCGCCAACCAGGCCGGTGAAGACAACCGCAACGTCGCACGCATGGCCCTGCTGCTGGCCGGGCTGCCGGAGAGCATCCCGGGCGTGACCCTGAACCGCCTGTGCGCTTCGGGCATGGACGCTATCGGCACTGCCTTCCGCGCGATTGCCAGCGGCGAGATGGAGTTTGTGATTGCCGGCGGCGTCGAGTCGATGTCCCGTGCACCGTTCGTCATGGGCAAGGCCGAAAGCGGTTACTCGCGCAACATGAAGCTCGAAGACACCACCATCGGCTGGCGTTTCATCAACCCGTTGATGAAGAGCCAGTACGGCGTCGACGCCATGCCGGAAACTGCCGACAACGTGGCTGACGACTACAAGGTTTCCCGCGCTGACCAGGACGCTTTCGCCCTGCGCAGCCAGCAGAAGGCCGCTGCCGCCCAGGCTGCCGGTTTCTTCGCCGAAGAGATCGTGCCGGTGCGCATCGCGCACAAGAAGGGCGAAACCGTCGTCGAGCGTGACGAGCACCTGCGCCCAGAGACCACGCTGGAAGCGCTGACCAAGCTCAAGCCAGTCAACGGCCCGGACAAGACGGTCACCGCTGGCAACGCCTCGGGTGTCAACGACGGCGCTGCGGCATTGATCCTGGCTTCGGCCGAAGCGGTGAAGAAGCATGGCCTGACTCCACGTGCTCGCGTACTGGGCATGGCCAGCGCCGGTGTTGCCCCGCGTGTCATGGGCATCGGCCCGGTGCCAGCGGTGCGCAAGCTCACCGAGCGCCTGGGTGTGGCAGTGAACGATTTCGACGTCATCGAGCTTAACGAAGCCTTCGCCAGCCAAGGCTTGGCGGTGCTGCGTGAGCTGGGTGTGGCCGACGATGCGCCGCAGGTGAACCCTAACGGTGGCGCAATCGCCCTGGGCCACCCGCTGGGCATGAGCGGTGCGCGCCTGGTGCTGACGGCGCTTCACCAGCTGGAGAAGAGCGGTGGCCGCAAGGGCCTGGCAACCATGTGTGTGGGTGTTGGCCAAGGTCTGGCGTTGGCGATCGAGCGGGTTTGATCGGTTTCGGCCTCTTCGCGGGTGAACCCGCTCCCACAGGGGGAACCACGCCTCCCTTTGTGGGAGCGGGCTCACCCGCGAAGAGGTCGGCACTTACGACACAAGGCCAATTGCCAGCCCGCAAGCGGAACGAGTGTGTTACTAGGTATGTCTAGACTTACCTAGGACCCTCCAGGAGTAAACCGTCATGACCTCAAGCTATTACACCGGTGAAGAGCGCAGCAAGCGCATCTTCGCTATCGTCGGTGCCTCTTCGGGCAACTTGGTGGAATGGTTCGACTTCTACGTCTATGCCTTCAGCGCGATCTACTTCGCGGCCTCTTTCTTCCCCTCCGACGACCCCACCGTGCAGTTGCTCAACACGGCCGGTGTATTTGCTGCAGGCTTCCTGATGCGCCCGATCGGTGGCTGGATCTTCGGCCGCCTGGCCGACCGCCACGGCCGCAAGAATTCCCTGATGATCTCGGTGCTGATGATGTGCTTCGGCTCCTTGATGATCGCCTGCCTGCCGACCTATTCGAGCATCGGTGCCTGGGCTCCGGCGCTGCTGTTGCTCGCGCGGCTGATCCAGGGCCTGTCGGTGGGGGGTGAATATGGCACCACCGCGACCTACATGAGTGAAGTGGCCCTGAGCGGCCAGCGCGGCTTCTACGCGTCGTTCCAGTATGTGACCCTGATCGGCGGCCAGTTGCTGGCAGTGCTGGTGGTGGTGATCATGCAGCAACTGCTGAGCGAGGAAGAGCTGCGCGCCTGGGGCTGGCGCATTCCGTTTGTGGTCGGTGCCATCGCGGCGCTGATCTCGCTGATGCTACGCCGCTCGCTGCACGAGACCAGCAGCGCCGAAACCCGCAAGGACAAGGACGCCGGCACCATCAAGGGGCTGTTCCGCAACCACACCGCAGCATTCATCACCGTGCTTGGCTACACGGCCGGTGGCTCGCTGATCTTCTACACCTTCACCACCTACATGCAGAAGTACCTGGTCAACACGGCCGGCATGCATGCGAAGACCGCCAGTTACGTGATGACCGGGGCGCTGTTCCTGTACATGGTGATGCAGCCGTTCTTCGGCATGCTTTCCGACCGCATCGGCCGTCGCAACTCGATGCTGCTGTTCGGTGCGCTGGGCACCCTCTGCACGGTACCGCTGCTGATGGCGCTTAAGACCGTGAGCAACCCATTCATGGCCTTCGTGCTGATTACCCTGGCACTGTGCATCGTCAGTTTCTACACCTCGATCAGTGGCCTGGTGAAAGCCGAGATGTTCCCGCCGCAGGTCCGTGCGCTGGGCGTGGGCCTGGCTTACGCGGTGGCTAACGCGGCGTTTGGTGGGTCGGCCGAGTACGTGGCCCTGGGCCTGAAGACCATGGGCATGGAAAACACCTTCTACTGGTACGTGACGGCCATGATGGCAATCGCCTTCCTGTTCAGCCTGCGCCTGCCGAAGCAGGCGGAATACCTGCACCATGATGATTAAGGACGTTGCATGAGCAACCAACTGTTCGACGCCTACTTCACTGCCCCGGCCATGCGCGAAGTGTTCTCCGACCGTGGCCGCCTGCAGGGCATGCTCGACTTCGAAGCCGCGCTGGCCCGTGCTGAGGCCGCGGCCGGCCTGGTGCCGCACACTGCCGTGGCGGCTATCGAGGCAGCCTGCCAGGCTGAACGCTACGACGTGCGCGCCCTGGCCGATGCCATTGCCACCGCTGGCAACTCGGCGATCCCGCTGGTCAAGGCGCTGGGCAAGGTGATCGCCAGTGGCGTGCCCGAAGCCGAGCGCTACGTGCACTTGGGCGCCACCAGCCAGGATGCGATGGATACCGGGCTGGTGCTGCAGTTGCGTGATGCATTGGCGCTGATCGAAACCGACCTCGGCAAGCTGGCCGACACCCTGGCCCGCCAGGCCCTGCAGCATGCCGATACGCCCCTGGTTGGGCGTACCTGGCTGCAGCATGCCACCCCAGTAACCCTGGGCATGAAGCTGGCAGGTTTGCTCGGTGCCTTGACGCGCCATCGCCAGCGCCTGCAGGAACTGCGCCCGCGCCTGTTGGTGCTGCAGTTCGGCGGAGCCTCCGGCAGCCTGGCGGCGCTGGGAAGCAAAGCCATACCGGTTGCTGAGGGCCTGGCCGAACAACTCAAGCTGACCTTGCCTGAGCAGCCGTGGCATACCCAGCGTGACCGCCTGGTGGAGTTCGCTTCAGTGCTGGGCCTGATAGCCGGCAGCCTGGGCAAGTTCGGCCGCGATGTCAGCCTGCTGATGCAGACAGAAGCCGGTGAGGTGTTCGAGCCTTCCGCGCCGGGCAAGGGTGGTTCATCGACCATGCCGCACAAGCGCAACCCGGTCGGTGCTGCGGTGCTGATCGGCGCCGCCACCCGCGTGCCGGGGCTGCTGTCGACACTGTTTGCGGCCATGCCCCAGGAGCACGAGCGCAGCCTCGGCCTGTGGCATGCCGAATGGGAAACCTTGCCAGACATCTGCTGCCTTGTCTCTGGCGCCCTGCGCCAGGCCCAGGTGATCGCCGAAGGCATGGAGGTGGATGCCGAGCGCATGCGCCGCAACCTAGACCTGACCCAGGGCCTGGTGCTGGCCGAAGCCGTGAGTATCGTGCTCGCCCAGCGCCTGGGCCGAGACCGTGCCCACCACTTGCTGGAGCAGTGCTGCCAGCGTGCCGTGGCCGAACAGCGCCACCTGCGCGCCGTACTGGGTGACGAGCCGCAGGTCAGTGCCGAACTGAGCGCCGAAGAACTCGACCGCCTGCTCGACCCTGCCCATTATCTTGGCCAGGCCCGCGTCTGGGTGGCGCGCGCCGTGGCTGAACATCAACGTTTGACTGCCTGAAGGAGATCGCTGTGGCGCACTTGCAACTGGCCGATGGCGTACTGAACTACCAACTCGATGGCCCGGCCGATGCTCCGGTGCTGGTTCTGTCCAACTCGCTGGGTACCGACCTGGGCATGTGGGACAGCCAGATTCCGCTGTGGAGCGAACATTTCCGCGTGCTGCGCTATGACACTCGTGGCCACGGTGCTTCGCTGGTCAGTGAAGGCCCGTACAGCATCGAACAACTGGGCCAGGATGTACTGGCGCTGCTTGACGCCCTGGACATCCAGCACGCGCACTTCGTCGGCCTGTCCATGGGCGGCCTGATCGGCCAGTGGCTGGGCATCAATGCCGGCGCGCGCCTGCACAGCCTGACCCTGTGCAACACTGCCGCCAAGATCGCCAACGACGAGGTGTGGAACACCCGTATCGACACCGTGCTCAAAGGCGGCCAGCAAGCCATGGTCAACCTGCGCGATGCTTCCATCGCCCGCTGGTTCACCCCAGCATTTGCCGAGCAACAGCCGCAAGAGGCCCAGCGCATCTGCCATATGTTGGCGCAGACCCGTCCCGAGGGCTATGCCGCCAACTGCGCGGCCGTGCGTGACGCCGACTTCCGCGAGCAACTGGGCCGCATCCAGGTAGCGACGCTGATCGTCGCCGGTAGCGAAGATGTGGTCACCACACCGGAGCATGGCCGTTTCATGCAGGCCGGTATCATCGGTGCCACTTACGCCGAGTTCCCGGCGGCGCACCTGTCCAACGTCGAGATTGGCGAGCCGTTCAGCCGCCGCGTGCTCGACTTCCTGCTGGCTCGCTGAGGACTTGGCCATGGATGAGAAACAACGTTACGACGCCGGCATGCAGGTTCGCCGCGCTGTGCTGGGCGATGCCCATGTGGACCGCAGCCTGGAGAAGCTCAACGACTTCAACGGCGAGTTCCAGGAAATGATCACCCGGCACGCCTGGGGCGACATCTGGACCCGCCCCGGCCTGCCACGGCACACCCGCAGCCTGATCACCATTGCCATGCTGATCGGCATGAACCGCAACGATGAACTGAAGCTGCACCTGCGCGCGGCGGCTAACAACGGCGTGACCCGCGACGAGATCAAGGAAGTGCTGATGCAGAGCGCGATCTACTGCGGCATTCCGGCGGCCAATGCCACTTTCCACATGGCCGAGTCCGTGTGGGATGAGCTCGGGGTTGAATCGAGGTCCTGAGCCTGCTCATGCCCTGTAGGAGCGCCCCGGCAAGGCCGCTCCTACAATGCGCGAACGGCCACAGGGCCGGCATTGGCTTCCACAGCCCGCTTCAACTCAGGGCACAGGCCCAGCATGAACGCCGCTTCAGCGACCACGAACAGCGGGCCGATGATCAGCCCGCTGATGTCGTCGACGAACGCCGGCTTGCGGCCCTCGTAATGATGCCCGACGAACTGGATGATCCAGCCCACCACGAACGCACCCAGCCCGGCGCTGAGCCACAGGCTGGTCGACTGCGTGGCCAGTGCCTGGCCAATCCACAGGCACAACCCCAGCAGCAGGCCCATGACCAGGCCGAAGCGCAGGTCCAGGCGCAGGTAGAACCGCACTGCAGCGGCTGCGGCGAGCAGGGCGGGGGATAGCCAGATGCCGGCCACGTCCCAGCCAGGGCGCGACAGCAGCACAGTGACGGCCACCACGATCAGCGGAATACCGACAAAGTGGGTGGCGATGTTGCGTGGGTCGCGGTGGTAGTTGGCGTATTGGCTCAGGTGTTCGACGAGGTTTTTCATTGTTGTTCCTCCCTGGTGTGCCTGGTCGGGGTGTGCTGCCTGTCCCGGCCCTTTCGCGGGTAAACCCGCTCCCACAGGTACAGCGCCTGTCTCAAGAGCAGCGGTGATCCTGTGGGAGCGGGTTTACCCGCGAAAGGGCCGGGACAGGCTACCGATATAGCTGAGGATAGCCCGCAGCGACCACCATCATCAGTTCAGCGAATGGCAGCAGCGCGCATTGGCGCATCCAGCGCCACCAAGGTCTCGATCATCGCCCGTGCCGCCGGGGACAGCCGGTAACCGCTGCGGCTGACCACACCACACCTCACGCTCAGGACTTCCAGCGCCGGCGGCAGGTTGCGCCAGTGCAGGCGCACCAGGCGCCCGGCGGCGAGATCGTCAGCCACGGCTTCTTCGCTGGCAGTGCCCACGGCATCGCTGGCCAGCACCACACTGCGCAACACCGCCAGGTGCTCGGTCTGCAGGTGCGGGATGAAATCGCTGCGCCCGCTGAGGTTGGCCAGCCGCTTGCGCACACCGGGGGCGAGCAGGGCACTGGCCAGGGGGTAGGTGAACAGGTCGTTGGTCGACAGGCTGTCCTTGGCCAGCAGCGGGTGGCCGGGGCGACAGAAGAACAGCCCGGGGCGCGGGGTGAGCGGTTCGGTATGGAAGTTGGGGTCCGCTTCGAACGGGCGGATGTCGTCGACGAAGAACTCGATCTGCTCCCGACGCAAGGCCTGGCCCAGTCGTTCGGCGTTGTCCACCAAGAGCGCCGTGCGGATGCCTGGGTGGCTGGCGATGAAATGCTGCAGTGCTTGTGGCACCAGGCGCACGGCCAGGGCTGGTCCGCTGCCGAAATGCAGTTCGCCAGCGTCGAGCTTGGTCATCTGCAGCACTTCGTTGCTCAGTTGGTTGGCACCCTGTACCAGGCGTCGGGCATGTTGCAGTACCACCTGGCCCTCGGGGGTGGGGGGCAGGGCTTTGCTGGCGCGGTCGACCAAGGGGCAGCCGAAGGTTTGCTCGAGGCCCTGGATGGCCCGGCTGAAGGCAGGTTGAGTGATGCCCATGGCTTCGGCGGCGCGGACGAAACTGCGGTATTCGGTAAGGGCGATGAAGTAGCGCAGTTGGCGAAGGTCCATGTCGAGGCTCTGCGGCGGAAACAGGGCTCGATTTAAGCTGTTACTTCATATGTCGTCAAAGAAGGTTTGTGGATGTGTTTATTTCTTTTGGTTATTTAACAAGGCATCTGGCCTCTTCGCGGCTAAAGCCGCTCCTACAGGTGTGCCGGAGAGCCTGTAGGAGCGGCTTTAGCCGCGAAGAGGCCAGTCAATTTAGAGGAGATTCAGTGGGTAGCTCACGATCAACCGGTTTTCATCAAAAGCGTTGGTGCTGAAATCCCGGCGCATCGTGGAATTGCGCCACTTCACCGACAGGTCCTTGAAGGTGCCCGACTGGATCACATAGGCCAGCTCGCTCTCCCGCGCCCATTCCTTGCCGTCGGTCACGCCGCCGGCGGTGACATTGTCGCCCTTGATGTAGCGGTTCATCAGGGTCAGACCGGGGATGCCGACGGTGACGAAGTTGAAGTCGTGGCGTACCTGCCAGGAGCGCTCCTTGGCATTGTCGAAGCTTGAGTTGTAGCTGTCGTTGGCCAGGGTGCCGCCGCTGGTGCCGTTGACCCGCAGCCACGCGTTGTCACCGCTGACCTTCTGCAGGCCGACGTAGAAGGTGTTGCCCTTGTAGCGCGCCGACAGCATTGCCGAAGCCGTGCGGTTGTCCAGTTGGCCTGCGCGTTCCGCGCCATCTTCCTTGCCCCAGAAGTAGCCCAGGTTGGCGCCCAGGGTCCATTCGCCCAGCGGCTGGCTGTGCATCAGGTTCAGGTATTGCTGGCGGTAGATGTCCTTGAGCTGGGCGTCCCACAGGCCGATCATGGTGCGCTTGTCGTTGAAGGTGTATTCACCGCCGCCGAAATTGAAGCGGTCTGAAGTGAAGGCCGCGCGGCCGTTTAGCGACATGTCTTCCATGCTGGCATCGTTGCGCGGGCTGTTGCCGCGGAACTGGCCGGCGTACAGGGTCAGCCCTTCGATTTCCTTCGAAGTGACCTGGCCACCACGGAAGGTCTGCGGCAGCGAGCGGCCGTCGTCCGAGCGCAAAATAGGCAGTACCGGCATCCATTCGCCGACTTTCAGTTCGGTCTCGGACAGCTTGGCTTTCAATGCCACACCCAGGCGGCCAAAGTCGTCAGCCGGGCGGCCGTCGTCATGCACCGGTAGTAACTGGGTGTTGGTGGTGCCTTTACCGCCATCGAGCTTGACCGAATACAGGCCCAGCACGTCCACGCCGAAGCCGACGGTCCCTTGGGTGAAACCGGAGCGGGCATCGAGGATGAAGCTCTGGGTCCATTCTTCGCCCTTGCCCTGCGGGTAGGCCGGGTCGACAAAGTTGCGGTTGATATAGAAGTTGCGCAGGTTGAGGCTGGCCTTGGCGTCCTCCATGAACCCGCCATTGTCGGCGGCGCATACAGGCAGGGCGCAGGAAATGGCCAACAGGCCGGGCAGCAGCTGGCGTGCGGGTTGCGAAGTGCTCATCTGTCGTGGATCTCTTGTTTTTATGGGCGAGCCGCTGCTCGGCAGGATGCGGCCTGCTGGCGCGGGTCTTTTGATCAACTTGTGCAGCGTTGCGTGGGAGATGGTGCGGGGCCGGGGGAGGGTGAGGCAATTCGCCGCAAACGGTATTGGGCGATAATCGAACGCTATGTTCCGGTTGGTTAATTTTGCCTAACAAAAAGCCCAGCGCGAGGCTGGGCTTGATGTTGTTGCCGATTAATCAGCTTTTCGGTGTGTCTACCGAGGCTTGCTGATTGGCTTGGCCAGTCTGCTCGTACCAGCCACCGCCGAGCGCCTTGTACAGGTTGACCTCGCTGGTCAGCTGCGAGAGGCGGTCGGTGATCAGCGACTGCTGCGACGAGTACAGGTTGCGCTGGGCATCGAGGAAGGTCAGGTTGCTGTCGATACCGATGCGGTAGCGGCGCTCGGCCAGGCGGTAGTAGTCCTTGTTCGCCTGCACAAGGTCGCGTTGCGCTTGCAGCTGCTCTTCGAAGGTCTTGCGCGCCGCGAGGCCATCGGAGACTTCCTGGAAGGCGGTCTGGATGGTCTTTTCGTACTTGGCGACGTTGATGTCCTTCTGGATCTTCGAGTAGTCCAGGCTGGCCTTCAGGCTGCCGGCGTTGAAAATCGGCAGGTTGATCTGCGGCTGGAACAGCCAGGTGCCCTGGCCGCCCGCGAACAGGTGACCCATGTCGGGGCTCAGGCTGCCGGCATTGGCGGTCAGGCTGATGCTCGGGAAGAACGCTGCACGGGCCGCGCCGATGTTGGCGTTGGCGGCCTTGAGCAGGTGCTCGGCTTCCTGGATGTCCGGGCGCCGCTGAAGGACATCGGACGGCAGGCCGGCTGGCACTTCGGCCAGCTGGTCGGCATTGAGCTCCAGCGGCTTGGCCAGGTCGGCCGGAATGCCGGTGCCCAGCAGCACGGTCAGGCTGTTGACGTCCTGGGCGAGCAGGCGCTGGTACTGCGAGTACTTGACCCGTGCACCTTCCACGGCGGTACGCGACTGGCTGACGTCGAGCGCTGAAGCCACACCGACTTCATTGCTGCGGCGGGTCAGGTTGTAGCTTTCCTCGTAGGTCTTGAGCGTCTCTTCAGTCAGCTTGAACAGGGCTTGGTCGGCCTGCCAGGTGTAGTAGGCGTTCGCCACGCTGGCCACCAGGGCGATCTGCGTGGAGCGGCGCGCCTGCTCGCTGGACAGGTAGGTTTCCAGGGCCTGCTCGGTCAGGCTGCGTACGCGGCCGAACAGGTCCAGTTCATAGGCACTGACGCCCAGGGTGGCCGAATACTGGCTGGTGATGCCTGACTCGCCGGTTTGCGACATGTTCGCTGGCACGCGCTGGCGGCTGCCGCTGCCGGTGGCCGAAACTGCCGGGAACAGGTCGGCACGCTGGATGCGGTACTGGGCACGGTAGGCGTCGATGTTCAACGCTGCCACACGCAGGTCGCGGTTGTTGACCAGCGAGGTCTGGATCAGCTGCTGCAGTGCCGGGTCGTGGAAGAACTGGCGCCAGCCCTGTTCGGCAGCGGCGACGTCGGCCGACTGGGTGGGCGAGTACGCAGGGCCTTGCGGCCACTGCGCAGCCACCGGCGATTCCGGGGTCTGGTAGTCAGGGATCAGCGAGCAGCCGCCGAGAATGAAAGCGGTTACCGCCAGGGACAACAAAGACTTGGTCATTGCCCAGCCTCATAACGTGGAGTTTCAGGGGAGTCGTGTTTTTCCGGCTCTTTGCTGCCGAACAGCGACGACACTGCGACGAAGAATAGCGGTACCCAGAAGATTGCCAGGATGGTTGCACTGATCATGCCGCCGATCACGCCGGTGCCGATGGCGTGCTGGCTGCCCGCGCCGGCGCCGCTGGCGATGGTCAACGGTACCACGCCGAGGATGAACGCCAGCGAGGTCATGATGATCGGGCGCAGACGCATGCGGCACGCTTCGATGGCCGAGTCATAAAGGCTGCGGCCCTGCTCGTGCAGTTCCTTGGCGAATTCGACGATCAGGATCGCGTTCTTCGCCGCCAGGCCGATGGTGGTCAACAGGCCGACCAGGAAGTACACGTCGTTGGACAACCCGCGCAGGCTGGTGGCGATCAGCGCACCGATGATACCCAGTGGGACTACCAGTACGACGGCGATCGGGATCGACCAGCTCTCGTACAAGGCTGCCAGGCAGAGGAACACGAACAGTACGGAGAGGGCGAACAGCGCCGGCATTTGCGAGCCGGAGAGTTTTTCCTCGTAGGACATGCCGGTCCAGGAGAAGCCGACACCGCTTGGCAGTTCGCCGGCGATACGCTCGACTTCGGCCATGGCCTCACCGGTACTGTAGCCCGGCGCTGGCGCACCCAGGATTTCCATCGCCTCGACGCCGTTGTAGCGCGACAGTTTCGGCGAGCCGTAGGTCCATTCGCCCTTGGCGAAGGAGGAGAACGGCACCATCTCGCCCGCGCCGTTGCGCACGTACCACTTCTGCAGGTCTTCCGGGCTCATCCGCGAGTTGGGTTCACCCTGGATGTACACCTTCTTGACCCGGCCACGGTCGATGAAGTCGTTGACGTAGCTGGCACCCAAAGCAATCGACAGGGTGTTGTTGATGTCGGCGATGGTCACGCCCAGGGCGCTGGCACGTTCGTCATCAATGGTCAGCTGGTATTGCGGTTCATCGTTCAGGCCGTTCGGGCGCACGGCGCTGAGGATCTTGCTCTGCGCGGCCTTGGCCAGGAACTGGTTGCGTGCTTCCATCAGCTTGGCGTGGCCGACACCGCCGCGGTCCTGCAGGAACACGTCGAAGCCGGTGGCGTTACCCAGTTCGAGTACCGCAGGCGGGGCAAAGGCGAACACCATCGCGTCACGGAACGTGAAGAAGTGCTGCTGGGCACGCTGGGCCAGGGCGAACACGCTGTTTTCCTTGGCGCGTTGATCCCAGGGCTTGAGCATGATGAACGCCATGCCCGAACTCTGCCCGCGACCGGCGAAGTTGAAACCGTTGACGGTGAACACCGACGCTACGGTGTCGGATTCTTCCTTGAGCAGGTACTCACGCATCTGGTCGACCACCACCTGGGTGCGCTCGGCACTGGAACCGGCCGGCGTTTGTACCTGGGCGAACAGTACACCCTGGTCTTCTTCAGGCAGGAACGCAGTCGGGATGCGGGCGAACAGCCAGATCATGCCGACCACGATCAGCGCATAGGCCAACAGGAATGGAACCTTGTTGCGCAGGATTGCGCCAACGCTACGCTCGTAACCATTGACGCTGCGGTCGAAGTTGCGGTTGAACCAGCCGAAGAAGCCACCTTTGGCGGTGTGGTGCTCACCTTTCTTCAGCGGCTTGAGCATGGTTGCACACAGGGCCGGGGTGAAGATCAGCGCCACCAGTACCGAAAGGCCCATGGCCGAAACGATGGTGATGGAGAACTGCCGATAGATCACGCCGGTGGAACCACCAAAGAACGCCATGGGCAGCAGTACCGCCGACAGCACCAGGGCGATACCCACCAGGGCACCCTGGATCTGTTCCATCGAGCGCTTGGTCGCCTCTTTGGGCGGCAGGCCCTCTTCGGACATCACCCGCTCGACGTTCTCCACCACGACGATGGCGTCGTCCACCAGCAAGCCGATGGCCAGGACCATGGCGAACATGGTCAGGGTGTTGATGCTGAAGCCCGCAGCGGCAAGGATACCGAAGGTACCCAGCAACACCACCGGGACGGTCATGGTGGTGATGATGGTGGCGCGGAAGTTCTGCAGGAACAGGTACATCACCAGGAACACCAGGACCACGGCTTCGATCAAGGTGTGGATCACACCGCTGATCGATTCGGTGACCACCGGGGTGGTGTCATACGGGAATACCGCTTTCACCCCGGGCGGGAAGAACGGTTCCAGGTCGGAAATGGTCTTGCGCAGGGCCTTGGCAGTGTCCAGGGCGTTGGCACCAGTGGCCAGTTTTACCGCAAGGCCGGAAGCCGGCTTGCCGTTGAACTGGGCGCTCACCGCGTAGTTTTCGCCGCCCAGGCCGACCTGGGCAACATCACCCAGACGCACCTGCGAACCGTCGGTGTTGACCTTGAGCAGGATCTTCTCGAACTGCTCGGCGGTCTGCAGACGGGTCTTGCCGATGATGGTGGCGTTCAGCTGGGTGCCAGGCATGGCGGGCAGGCCGCCGAGCTGGCCGGAGGACACCTGCACGTTCTGCGCGGCAACGGCGGTCTTGACGTCGACCGGGGTCAGCTGGAATTTGTTCAGCTTGGCCGGATCGAGCCAGATACGCATGGCGTACTGCGCACCGAACACCTGGAAGTCACCCACACCGGCAGTCCGCGAAATCGGGTCCTGCATGTTCGAGACGATGTAGTTGGCCAGGTCGTCCTTGGTCATGCTGCCGTCTTCGGACACCAGGCCGATCACCAGCAGGAAGTTCTTCACGGCCTTGGTGACGCGGATACCTTGCTGCTGCACTTCCTGCGGCAGCAGCGGGGTGGCCAGGTTCAGCTTGTTCTGCACCTGGACCTGGGCGGTGTCAGGGTTGGTGCCCTGCTCGAAGGTAGCGGTAATGGTCATGCTGCCGTCGGAGTTACTTTCCGACGACACATAACGCAGGTTGTCGATACCGTTGAGCTGCTGCTCGATGACCTGCACCACGGTGTCCTGCACGGTCTGCGCCGAGGCGCCCGGGTAGGTCACGGCGATGGCGATGGCCGGCGGCGCGATGCTCGGGTACTGGTTGATCGGCAGCTTCAGGATCGACAAGGCGCCGACCAGCATGATCACCAAGGCAATCACCCAGGCGAAGATCGGGCGATCGATAAAGAACTTCGACATGGTTTACTCCGCTTTGGCGTCTGCTTTGGCCGCGTTGGCCTGATCAGGGCTGCCTGGCTTCTTGACGTTGGTGGCGTCGCTGACCTTGACCTCGACCCCAGGGCGTACGTACTGCAGGCCTTCGGTGATCAGGCGGTCGCCCGGGTTCAAGCCTTCCTCGATCAGCCAGTCGCTGCCCAGGGTACGGCTGGCCTTGAGCTGGCGCAGTTCGACCTTGTTCTCCTGGTTGACCACCAGCGCGGTGGGCGCGCCCTTGAGGTCGCGGGTCACGCCTTGTTGCGGCGCCAGGATGGCATTGGCGTTGACCCCGGCCTTGAGCCGCGCATGCACGAACATGCCAGGCAGCAGGGTGTGATCGGGGTTGGGGAAGAGCGCGCGCAGGGTCACGGAGCCGGTGGTTTCGTCGACCGACACTTCGGAGAACTCCAGGCGCCCGTCCTGCTTGAACAGGCTGCCGTCTTCCAGCACCAGCTGCACCGAAGCGGCGTTGTCGCCGGCCTTCTGCAACTGGCCGCTTTCCAGGTCACGGCGCAGCTTGAGCAGCTCGGCAGTGGACTGGGTGACGTCGACGTAGATCGGGTCGAGCTGCTGGATGGTGGCCATGGCGTTGGTCTGGCCATTGCTCACCAGGGCGCCTTCGGTAAACGAGGAGCGGCCAATACGGCCGCTGATCGGGGCCAGGACCTTGGTGTAACGCAAATCGATTTGCGCGCTTTTCAGCGAAGCTTCGGCCTGCAATCGTTTGGCACTGGCGTCGTCGTATTCCTGTTTCGAGACCGCCTGTTCGTTGACCAGCTGCTTGTAGCGCTCGGCCAGCGACTTGGTCGCCTGCAGGTTGGCCTGGGCGTTGGCCAGGGTGGCTTCGTACACGGCTGGGTCGATCTGGTACAGCTGCTGGCCTTCCTTGACCTCGCTGCCTTCCTTGAACAGGCGCTTGAGGATGATGCCATTGACCTGCGGGCGCACTTCGGCGACGCGGAAGGCGCTGGTGCGCCCTGGCAGTTCCGAGGTCAGGGTGAAGGATTGCGGCTGAATGGTCACGACGCCGACCTGAGGAGCCTGCGCTGCGGGCGCGGCTTCTTCTTTCTTACAGCCACTTAGCAGGGTTGCCAGGGCGACGGCGGAAACCAGAGCGGTAACGGCTGGCTTGAATTGCATGAGGATCCTCGGGTCGCAAGAGCAGGGAGACGCTCAAGAGTAATGGAAGAGTCTTGTCAGAAAAAAACTATCCGGTGGATAAATAGCTTACTAACGAATATACTTACATTCACGGTTGTTTGTAAATACCGCTGGGTAGTACTTGGCTACTACCACAGCCCTTGATTAGCCCATCCGGGAGGCACCCTGCAGAGGTGACCCCGGCGATTCTCCCCGGCTGCGCAGCGCAGCGGGCCCAGATGAGGTTGCACTGCCATGGTCCGTCGAACCAAAGAAGAAGCCCAGGAGACTCGCGCCCAGATCATCGAGGCCGCGGAAAAGGCCTTCTACAAGCGCGGGGTTGCGCGAACCACACTGGCTGACATCGCCGAGCTGGCGGGCGTTACCCGGGGGGCCATCTACTGGCACTTCAGCAACAAGGCGGAACTGGTGCAGGCCCTGCTCGACAGCTTGCATGAAACCCATGACCACCTGGCGCGGGCCAGTGAAAGCGAAGACGAACTGGACCCGCTCGGCTGCATGCGCAAGCTTTTGCTGCAGGTGCTCAACGAGCTGGTGCTGGACGCCCGTACCCGGCGTATCAATGAAATCCTGCATCACAAGTGCGAGTTCACCGATGACATGTGTGAAATTCGCCAGCAGCGCCAAGGTGCGGTGCTGGATTGCCATGTGGGCATCAAGCTGGCCTTCGCCAATGCCGTGCGCCGCGGCCAGCTACCTGCGGATTTGGATATAGACCGAGCGGCCGTGGCTCTGTTCGCCTATGTCGATGGCCTGATCGGGCGCTGGTTGCTGCTGCCGGACAGTTTCGATCTGCTGCGCGATGCTGAAAAATGGGTCGACACAGGGCTGGATATGCTGCGCTTGAGCCCAGCGCTACGCAAATGACACTTTGTTAAGGATTGTGAGGAAGTGTTTTCCTTGTGTATTAAGCGAGCATTAATACCTTTCGGCAATCGAGCTTAGTGGAAGCTCCACAGCGTTCAACGGCCGCGCAGTTGCCGGTCTGGCAATGCCAGGGCCGCCAACAGCCCCAGCAGCGCAATCCCCGCACTGCCCAGCAGCAAGAGGCGGAACGTTTCCATGAGCCGCATCTGCGTGGCTGGGTCTGCCTCGCCAGCCTTGAGGCTTCCCAACAGCGGGTTGCCCAGCAACTCGAAACCACCCTGTTGCAGCAGCGCCAGCAGCAGGCTGGACATGCATGCCACACCCATGGCCCCACCTAGCGAGCGGAACAGGTTGGTGGTGCTGGTGGCCACGCCGATGTCCTTGCTTTCCACTGCGCTCTGCGTACCCACCAGCGAGGTCGGGAACTGCAGGCCACAGGCGATACCCGTCAGCAGCATGAACACGGCACTGAGCAAACCTGACTGCGGTGGGGTGATGGCCATGGCGAAGATCGCCACGGGCATCAGTACGGCGCCTGCCAGAATCTGTGGTTTGAAGCGCCCGGTGAGGCTGGTCATGCGCCCGCCGGTGAAGGCGCCGATGGGCAGGCCCATGGCCAGCGGCAGCAGGTGCAGCGCGGCGCTGTCGGCACCGGCGCCCGTGATGCCCTGGTAGCGCAGGGGCATCAACATGGTCAGTGAGATCGACTGGAAGCTGGCGAAGAAGATCACCCCCCAGCACAGCACGGCAACCCGGTTGCCAAACAGGCCCATGGGTAGCAGCGGTTCCTGGCAGCGCCGCTCATGGCCGACGAACAAGCTCAGGCCAAGCAATGCGCAGGCGAACAGTGCCAGCACGGCGGTAGAGCGCCACGCATGGCCCTGGCCGACCAGGGTAATGCCCAGCAGCAAACTGCCCAGGCCGAGGATCATCAGTATCGCGCCGAGGTAATCGACCCGGGCCTGGCGACGTTGCACCGGCATGCCGGCCAAGGCGCGGCGGATCGCCCACAGTGCAACCAGGCCCAGCGGCAGGTTGATCCAGAATACCCAACGCCAGGACAGGTACTCGGTCAGCCAGCCGCCGAGCACTGGCCCGGCCACGCTGGCCACGGCGTACATGCTGCTGAAGTAGCCCTGGTAACGGCCACGTTCGCGCGGCGGTACGAAGTCGCCGATGATTGCCTGGCTCACCGACACCATGCCGCCGGCACCGATACCTTGCAGCACGCGCGCCATGACCAGTTGCTGCATGTCCTGGGCCATGGCACAGGCGATCGAGGCCAGGGTGAACAGGCTGATGCCGGTGAGGATCATGCGCCGGCGGCCATACAGGTCGCCAAGCTTGCCGTAGATCGGCACCGCCACGGTCATCGCCACCATGTAGCCGGAAATCACCCAGGCCAGCAGGCCGACGTCGTTGAACTGGGCCGAGATGGCCGGCAGGGAAACCGCGACGATGGTCTGGTCGAGGGCGCCAAGGAAGATCGCCAGCATCAGGGCGGTCAACACGTTGCGCAGGACGGTCGGGGGCAGGGCGGCGGTCACGGGGGTACCTTGTCTGGGAGGTGACGCGAATAGCGCAATTGTAACCCGAGTTAGGTAGCTTCCTATGTACTATCTGCATCGCCTATGCAAGATCGGCATTGGCGCATTCATTCAGAGCTGCATGGCCGCGTGATATCGTGAGTCTGCCACAGAGGCTGAAAGCCGCGGCCTGCACCAGCTTGGTGCAGCATTTTGCCGCAGGCCTGTACGCCGCTGTCTCCCACACCTTTTATTCCTCTGCCTGCATGTCGAGCATGACCGCCCAGATGGCGACGGTTGGAACAGGTCAGGTAGACCCGATTCAGGGGTCGGTAGCACCGTTCAATTTCTACCTATATAAGCGGAGTGATCATGCCCAAGGCTTCCCATCAAGATCTGCGTTTTGCCTTCCGCGAGCTGCTCGCTTCAGGTTCCTGCTATCACACCGCCTCCGTGTTTGACCCGATGTCGGCACGCATCGCTGCCGACCTGGGCTTCGAAGTCGGCATCCTCGGCGGTTCGGTGGCTTCGTTGCAGGTGCTGGCCGCACCCGACTTCGCCCTGATCACCTTGAGTGAGTTCGTCGAGCAGGCCACCCGAATTGGCCGCGTGGCGCAACTGCCGGTACTCGCCGATGCCGACCACGGTTATGGCAACGCACTCAACGTCATGCGCACGGTCATCGAACTGGAGCGCGCCGGCGTGGCTGCACTGACCATCGAGGACACGCTGTTGCCCGCCCAGTTCGGGCGCAAGTCCACCGACCTGATCTCGGTGGAGGAGGGCGTGGGCAAGATCCGCGCGGCCCTGGAAGCGCGCGTCGACTCGTCGCTGTCGATCATCGCCCGGACCAACGCCGGCGTACTCACCACCGAGGAAATCATCGTTCGCACCCAGAGCTACCAGAAGGCCGGTGCCGACGGTATCTGCATGGTCGGGGTGAAGGATTTCGAGCAGCTGGAGCAGATTGCCGAGCACCTGACCGTGCCGCTGATGCTGGTGACCTACGCCAACCCGAACCTGCGTGACGATGAACGCCTCGCTCGGCTGGGCGTGCGTATCGTGGTCGATGGCCATGCCGCCTACTTTGCCGCGATCAAGGCCACCTATGACTGCCTGCGCCTGCAGCGCGGCCAGCAGAACAAGTCCGAGAACCTCAGCGCCACCGAACTCTCGCACACCTATACCCAGCCAGAGGACTACATCCGCTGGGCCAAGGAGTACATGAGCGTCGAGGAGTGATCGGCGCGGCGCCGCTTCACTAACGAACGGCGCTCAAGGTTGCGGTGTGGGGCACGCAGTGTTCCTGCTCGCAACGGTTGGCCGCACTGGGCTGGCTGCGAAGCAGCTCGGCGCGCCAGCAGGCCGAGCCGTACAGCGCCGCGACCGCGGTCAGGGCCATGACCATGGCGACTCTTCTGGACGTAATGCCCATGGTGCTCACCTCCTGTTAATCGCGACAGGTGACACCTCTAAGCATAGTCAATACAGATCGCGGTCCCACTCCGGTTCGTCCTTGAACCGCTGCACCAGAAAATCCAGCATGCTGCGCAAGGTCGCCGGCATATGCTTGCGCGAGGTGTATACCGCGTTCAGGTTCAGCGCCCGTGGCCGCGCCTCAGGCAGCAGGCGCAGCAGGGCGCCACTGCGCAGGGCCGTGGCTGCCTGGTAGGTCGGCAACATGGCGATGCCGGCGCCTGCCAGCGTTGCATTCTGCAGTGTCATGACCTCGTTGGCGCTGATGTTGCCTCGCACCGGCACGGCGATCTGCTGGCCGTCTACCTCGAAATGCCAAAGGCTGTGGCCGAAATAGGCATGGGTCAGGCAGTTGTGCTGGCTCAGTTCCTCGACCCGTTGCGGTGTGCCGTGCTCGCGCAGGTAGGCGGGCGTTGCGCAGATCACCGAGCGGCACACGGTCAGGCGCCTGGCGATCAGGTTCGGGTCCAGATCGTTGCTGGTGCGGATCGCAAGGTCGATGCGCTCATCTACCAGGTTGACCGTGCGATCGAGCATCTGCAGTTCAACGTTCACGCCTGGGTAGCGCCGTACATAATCGGCTACCGCACTCACCAGCTGCGCTTGGCCAAACGACGTACTGACACTGATGCGCAGGGCACCCTTTGGCGCATCTTCCGGTTGCTGCACGGCGGCCTGCAGGTCGCCGGCCAAGTCCAGCAACTGGCGGCAGCGGGGCAGGGTTTCCTGGCCGGCGGCTGTCAGGCTCAGCTTGCGTGTGGTGCGCTGCATCAACCGTGCACCGACCCAGTCCTCCAGTTCAGCCAGGTAACGCGATACTACAGGCCGCGACAGTTGCAGGTGGTCTGCCGCTGCAGACTGGCTGCCCAGGTCGACGACGGTGACGAAAACGCGCATGGCGTTGAGACGGTCCATGATTTGCCCGATTTCAGAAACAAACTATGTCTGAGCATCGCATTTTTTGTCATGGATCGGGCAACTAAGCTGTTGTGCATTCGTTGTTCAACTGCTGGAGAATCTACCCATGAGCAAGATCGCAATCATTGGTGCCACCGGCCGTGCCGGCAGCCAGTTGCTGGAAGAAGCCCTGCGCCGCGGGCACAGTGTCGTGGCCATCGCCCGCGACCCCTCGAAGCTTCAGGGGCGCGATGGTGTCACCACCCAAGCGCTGGATGCCAAGGACAGTGCGGCCCTGCAGCAGGCGCTTGCAGGTGTCGACGCGGTATTGAGTGCAGCGCATTTCTCGACCATCGAACCCCACGCCGTCATCGAGCCTGTCAAGCGTGCCGGGGTCAAGCGCCTGCTGGTAGTGGGCGGTGCGGGCAGCCTGCTGCTGCCTTCCGGGCATCGCGTGATCGACAGCCCGGACTTCCCCGAAGCCTACAAGGCTGAGGCCACTGCGGGTGTGCGTTTTCTCGACGTGCTGCGTCAGGAGCCGACGCTGGACTGGACCTTCCTGTCGCCGTCGGCGGAGTTTGTCGAAGGTGAGCGCAGCGGGCACTACACGCTGGGCAAGGACCACCTGCTGATCGGTGCGGATGGCAAAAGCTGGATCACCTTTGCCGACTTTGCCATTGCCATGCTTGATGAACTTGAGAAACCAGCGCATTCGCGGCAGCGTTTCACCGTCGGTTACTGAGCCGCCTGCGCTTTTCTGTAGGAGCGCCCCGGCAAGGCCGCTCCTACCTTCGAGAATTGGCGCGATCTTCAAGCCAATCCAGCAACTCCACCAGCCCCGGCGGCAGGCTCTTGGCCTGGCTCACCAGGTAATACCCTTTGCCGGTTTGCACCTTCAGTGCAAATGGCATGCACAGCCGCCCACCGCGCAAGTCATCAGCGATCAACGCCCAATCACCAATCGCCACCCCGGTTCCCTGGGAGGCCATTGCCATCGCCATGTCCAGGGTTTCGAAATGCTGCTTTGGCCCTTGTGCCTCCAGTACTACGCCTGCTGCTTGAAGCCACAGTCGCCAGTCATGCTCATCCCGTGACGGGTGCAACAGCATATGGCGCGCCAGGTCCTGGAGCTGTTGCAGCGCAACCGGCCCATTCAACAGCGAAGGCGCGCACACCGGCGTCAGCTGCTCGTCGAACAGCTTGCGCACCCGCAGCCCATGGTTGGGCACATCGCCATAGACGACGGCGGCATCGAACCCTTCACGGCGAAAGTCCACCCCATGCTGCACTGTGGTGGTCAGCTCTACTGGCACATCGGGCCGCAGCGCCTGCCACTCCATCAGCCGCGGCAGCAGCCAGCGCATCACGCAGGTCGGTGCCTTGAGCTGCAAGGTGGCGCTGCGCCCGCCCACTTCGCGCACGCCTTGTTCGATAAGGCCGAAGATCTGCTGTACCCGTGGCAGCCAGTCCTGGCCCTCGCGGGTCAGGCTCAGGCCGCGGGCCTGGCGCTGGAACAAGGCGTAGCCCAGGTGCTCTTCGAGCCCGGCGATCTGCCGGCTCACGGCACCCTGCGTGATGTGTAGCTGCTGCCCGGCGCGGGTGAAATTGCAGTGCTGCGCGGTGACCAGAAATGTGTGCAGCGCGGGCAGGGGCGGTAGGCGTTTCATTGTGCTGAGCCATGATTACAGGACATGGCTAGTATGTGTTTTTTTGCATTGTGGCGGTAGCGGTGCCTTGGGTCCAATGGGGGCAGATTCCAACACGTTTCTCTCAAACAAAATCCTAGGTGAAACCCGATGGCAACCTGCGGCGAAGTGCTGGTCAAACTCCTTGAAGGCTATGGCGTGGACCATGTCTTCGGCATTCCCGGCGTACATACCGTGGAGCTCTACCGTGGCCTGGCGGGCTCGTCGATCCGCCACATCACCCCGCGCCACGAGCAGGGCGCCGGGTTCATGGCTGATGGCTATGCGCGTACCCGGGGCAAGCCAGGCGTGTGCTTCATCATCACCGGCCCGGGGATGACCAACATCACCACCGCCATGGGCCAGGCCTATGCCGATTCGATCCCGATGCTGGTGATCTCCAGCGTGCAGTCGCGCGACCAACTGGGTGGTGGCCGCGGCAAGCTGCACGAGCTGCCCAACCAGGCTGCGCTGGTGTCGGGCGTGGCGGCGTTCTCGCAGACGCTGATGAGCGCTGATGACCTGCCACAGGTGCTGGCGCGCGCCTTTGCCGTGTTTGACGGCGCCCGCCCGCGCCCGGTGCATATCGAGATCCCGTTGGATGTGCTGGTCGAGCCTGCCGACCACCTGCTGCCTGGCCGCCCTGTGCGCAGTGCCCGCGCGGGCGCCGCACCCCAGGCAGTGGCCGCCATGGCCGAGCGCCTGGCCAAGGCCCGTCGGCCACTGATGCTGGCCGGTGGTGGTGCGCTGGCTGCGGGGGCGCCGCTGGCGCTGCTGGCCGAGCATTTGCAGGCACCGGTGGCACTGACTATCAATGCCAAAGGCCTGCTGCCGGCCAGCCACCCTTTGCAGATCGGTTCGACCCAATCGTTGGTTGCCACCCGTGAGCTGGTAGAAGAGGCCGACGTGGTGCTGGCGATAGGCACCGAACTGGCCGAGACCGACTATGACGTGACCTTCAAGGGTGGCTTCAAGATCCCGGGCAGCTTGCTGCGCATCGACATCGACCCGGACCAGACCGTGCGCAACTATCTGCCGGAGCTGGCGCTGGTGGCTGATGCCGAGCTTGCCGCCCAGGCCGTGCTCGAGGCTTTGCGGCAGCTGCCAACACCGGTGCCTGCCGAGGGTTGGGGCGTTGCCCGCGCGCAGCGTTTGCGCGAGTCGTTGGCGGCGAGTTGGGACCAGCCGACGCTGAGCCAGACCCGCTTGCTGACAGGCATCCTGGAGCGGTTGCCCAATGCCATCCTGGTCGGTGATTCGACGCAGCCGGTGTACACCGGCAACCTGACCCTGGACATGCAGGCGCCACGCCGTTGGTTCAACGCTTCAACCGGTTACGGCACCTTGGGTTATGCGTTGCCCGCAGCGATGGGCGCCTGGTTGGGCTGCGCCGAAAACACCAGCGAGCGAGTACCTGCGGTCTGCCTGATTGGCGATGGTGGCATGCAGTTCACCCTGCCGGAACTGGCCAGCGCGGTTGAGGCCCAGGTGCCGCTGATCGTATTGCTGTGGAATAACCAAGGCTACGAGGAGATCAAGAAGTACATGGTCAACCGGGCCATCGAGCCGGTCGGCGTGGATATTCATACCCCGGACTTCATCGGCGTGGCGCGGGCGTTGGGCGCCGATGCCGAGCATGTGGCCGATGTCGAGCAACTGCAGGCTGCGCTGGGAAGGGCGGTGGAGCGCAAGGGGCCGACGCTGATCCAGGTTGACCAGAACCAGTGGCAGGCAGCAGTCGCGGGCTGATTTCAACCCGCGCTGGCGCGCAACCTCGCCACATCCCGAATCGGCGGAGCACCATACAGCCGGCTGTACTCGCGGCTGAACTGCGACGGGCTTTCGTATCCCACCCGATAGCCCGCCACCGCCGCTTCCAGGCCATCGTTGAGCATCAGCCGCCGCGCCTCCTGCAGGCGCAGTTGTTTCTGGTACTGCAGCGGGCTCATGGACGTCACGGCCTTGAAGCGGTGATGCAAGGTCGAGGTGCTGAGGTTGACCTCGCGGGCCAGGTCTTCGATGCGCAGCGGTTGCTGGAAGTTCTGGTTGAGCCAGGTGATGGCCTGGCACACCCGATGGGTCTGGCTATTGGCCAGGGCGATTTCGTACAGGCGATAGCCCTGCGGCCCACGCAGCAGGCGGTACAGAATCTCGCGACGAATCAGCGGCGCCAGCATGCCGATGTCGCGCGGTGAATCCAGCAAGCGGACCAGCCTCAGCAGCGCGTCGAGCAGCTGCGGATCGGTGCGCTCCACATACAGGCCGCGGCCAGAGGGCAGGTTGGGCACCAGCATTGGCCCGCTCTCTGCGATCAGTTGGCTGATTTCGGCGGGGTCGAGGTCCATGCGGATGCCCAGGCTTGGGTTCTGCGGGCTGGCGTCCAGCTTCACGCCACTCAGTGGCAAGGTCACCGATACCACCATGTAGTGCAACGGGTCGTACGCGTATTGCTCGTCGCCGAGGAAGAGGCTTTTGCTGCCTTGCGCCAAGATGCACAAAGCAGGTTGGGCCAGGGTCGGTACCGAACGAACGTTCTCGGTGTAGCGCACCAGATACAGGTCGTCGATGGCCGAGGCTGGGCCATAAGGCTCACCGGCGTGCTTGCGAATCAGCTCGGCCAGTTCCTGGCGTTGCACTTCCAGAGTCGGGTCGATGGACGGGGCGGTAGTCATGATGGCTTTCCTCTGCTGACCGACGCAGCATAGGTTTGGGCAATGGCGGGCGCTAGTCGAAAGCTGCACGTCGATTGCCTGATCCTGCACCGCTGCAGGATCAGGCAATCGGTGAGCAGTAATGGCCTAACGCGCCTCGCGCGCCAGCCCCTAACCTTGGCAGCCTGGTTTTTCCGCCCGCCTGCTTCAAGGAGATCGTGCAATGACCCTACGACAACCGGTCACCCATCTGGCTTTCATCCGTGCCAGCAGTGGTCGTTCCGCAGAGCTCGGCGCCCGCCTGCGCGACCTGCTGGAGCCGTCCTTGCGCTCCCCGGGCTGCCTCAGCTTCACCGTGCAGCGCTCCCAGGCCGACGCTGACCTGTGGCTGCTTAGCGGCAGCTGGCAGGATCAGCAGGCAATGAGTGGCTACTTCGCTTCGCCCACGCTCAATCTGTTCGGCGAGCTGGTTCAGGCGCAGGTCGTCAGCAGCCTCGACTTGCATACCTTCGATTGAAACACGGTTAGAATGCCGCCCCTCGATCAACAGGCGGATGGCAACATGGCACGTAGAGTATTCCCGCACTTCGAAGCGGTTTCGGCGATGGTCCCGGTGGAAGGCGGTGGCTATAACGCCGCGATCGCGGTCAAGGCCCTGGGCATGGGCGGTGCACCGCGCTTTCACAAGGTACTCGACGAGCAGGTGTTCAAAAGCGCCATGGCGGCCGACGAGGCCGCGTGCGCCGAGCTCGCTCGCCTGCAGGGCGTGGGCGAGGAAGGCGAACTGATCTGGTGATCAGGCCTGTGGGCGAGCCATCTTGAACAGGTTGCCCAACTCGAAGTAATCCGCCGGGCCACCGCCACGCAAGATCGGTTCGGCGGCAGCGGTATCGTAGATACCGTTCTTGAGCAGGTGCTCGGCAATGTGCACCGCCACCACTTCACCCAGAATCAGCCAGCTCGGTACCAATGCCTGGTCGGCGCGCTTGAGCTGGACGATCTGGCTCACCTTGCACTCGAAAGCTACCGGCGTTTCGCCCACGCGTGGCACCTTGACGATAGACGATGGCACCGCAGTCAGGCCGCTCAGTTCGAACTCGTTGACATCGGCGGCAACGGCCGCGCAGCTCTGGTTCATCTGCTCGGCCAGCGGGCGGGTAGCCAGGTTCCAGACGAATTCGCCGGTCTGCTCGATGTTGTTCAGGCTGTCTTTGCGCCCGACGCTGCAGAAACCGATGATCGGTGGAATGTAATTGAAGGCGTTGAAGAAGCTGTACGGCGCGAGGTTAAGCTGGCCGTCCTGGCTCTGCGAGGAGATCCAGCCGATCGGGCGAGGGCCGACGATTGCGTTGAACGGGTCGTGGGGCAGGCCGTGGCCTTTGGCGGGTTCGTAGTAGTACATCTGCCAGCATCCTGGGAACGAAGTGCCTAGTGTGCCAAGCCTTTGTCCGCCTGGGAATGATCAAGCCCGGCCGAGGCCGGGCTGGTAGCACGCAACAGGGATCAGCTGATGCGGTGGGCGTTGGTGCGGTCGAAGCCATCTTCGGCGAAGCGTTGTGCGCCAGTGTGGTCGAAGCCATCTTCGGCGAAGCGTTGGCCGCCAGTGCGGTCGAAGCCGTCTTCGGCGAAGCGTTGGCCGCCAGTGCGGTCGAAGCCGTCTTCGGCGAAGCGTTGGGCGCCAGTGTGGTCGAAACCGTCTTCAGCGAAGCGTTGTGCGCCAGTGTGATCGAAACCGTCTTCGGCATAGCGGGCCGATTGAGCCTGGGCGGCGGTGAAGGTGTGGGCGTTGGTACGGTCGAAACCATCTTCGGCGAATGCGCCAGCGGCAAAAACCGACAGGGCCAGGGTGAGGATCAGTTTGCTTTTCATGGTCGTTGCTCCTTTGGGTGCGAGAGGTTGTTTGTTTCTATGGGTGTAATGCTACGCCGATTAATTTGATTAAAAAGCGCAAAAAATAGCGTATAAAAATCGAATTAATAGATGTGTATGGCCGCAAGCGATGTCAATAAAAGGCTGCGTATGCCTTATTTGATGGGGTTCAAAATCCAGGGCGAGTGCAATGCTTCGCCAGCCATTGCAGATTGAAGGGGGGTGATTAATCGGGGGTTAAGAACTAAAAATCTTAATTTGTAACAGCGTATGAACGCTTTTTTCATATATCGCCAACCGATTTTTCAGGCCCCGCTCAGCACCATCGCCACACCTATTTCCGGAGCGGCGAACAATGAACAAACTTCCGCAAATCACCTTGGCCTTCTGGGTCATGAAGATCTGCGCCACCACCCTTGGCGAAACCGCCGGTGATCTGCTGTCGATGACCCTCGACGTTGGCTATGCGGTCAGCTCGCTGCTGCTGATCAGCGTGTTCCTGGTGACCTTGTTCGGTCAGCTGTATTCACGGCGCTATCACCCGATGCTGTACTGGCTGGTGATCCTCTCGACCAGCACGGCCGGCACCACCATGTCCGACTTCATGGACCGCACCCTGGGGTTGGGTTATGCCTCGGGCTCTGCAATCCTCATTGGTATCCTGTTGCTGACCTTCCTGGTCTGGCGCCTGAGTGGCAACCCGCTTGACGTCACCCGCATCAAGAACCGCACCGGTGAAATCTTCTACTGGGTGGCCATCCTGTTCTCCAACACCCTGGGTACCGCGTTGGGTGACTACCTGGCGGATGACTCGGGCCTGGGCTTTGCCGGTGGTGCATTGCTGGTCGGCAGCGCCATCGCCCTGGTGGTGCTGGCGCGCTACTGGACGCGCATCCCGGGTGTGGTGCTGTTCTGGGTAGCCTTCGTGCTGACCCGCCCGTTTGGCGCCACCCTTGGCGACGTCCTGACCAAACCGCACGAGAAGGGTGGCCTGGACTTCGGCACCATCGGCTCTTCCGCTGTGCTGGGTGGCGTACTGCTGGTGCTGGTGCTGATGGCGAGCTGGTACCAGCGCCGTGAGCCGCGTCAGGTAATGGAGATGTCCTGAAGCAAAAAGGGCGCCCTGGAACGGGCGCCCTTTTTCAATGCGGTATCACAATCAGTCCGTTGTAATCCGTGAATGTTGCTTGGTGTCTTTCATGGTCGCATACACCAGCAGCGAGCAGGCGATGCACGCCGTGACGTACCAGTAGAAGCCGCTTTCCATGCCGGCGCTCTTGAACCACAGGGCCACGTACTCGGCGGTGCCGCCGAAGATCGACACGGTCAGTGCGTACGGCAGGCCGACGCCCAGGGCGCGGATTTCGGTAGGGAACAGCTCGGCCTTCACCACGGCGTTGATCGAGGTATAGCCGCTGACGATGATCAGCGCCGCCATGATCAGGAAGAACGCGCCCCACCAGGTCTGGATGGTATGCAGGGTGCTGAGGATCGGCACGGTAAACAGGGTGCCGAGCACGCCGAAAGCGATCAGGATCGGGCGACGGCCGATCTTGTCGGACAGGCCACCAATCACTGGCTGCAGGCACATGAACAGGAACAGCGTGGCCGCCGAGATGGTGGTCGAGTCGCTGATGCTCATACCCACGGTATTGACCAGGTACTTCTGCATGTAGGTGGTGTAGGTGTAGAAGGCCAGGGTGCCGCCCATGGTCAGGCCAACCACGGTCATCAGTTCCTTGGGGTGGCGCATGAGGGTGCGCATCAGGCTTTCCTTGGCCTTTTCCTTTTTGGTGAAGGAGGCGGTTTCTTCCATGCCACGGCGCAGGTACAGGGCGACTACCGCGCACAGCGCGCCAATCACGAAGGGTACGCGCCAGCCCCAGG
This sequence comes from Pseudomonas sp. NBRC 111123, assembly GCF_001320205.1. Taxonomy (NCBI): domain Bacteria; kingdom Pseudomonadati; phylum Pseudomonadota; class Gammaproteobacteria; order Pseudomonadales; family Pseudomonadaceae; genus Pseudomonas; species Pseudomonas sp. NBRC 111123. The sequence continues at coordinate 126,884 of NZ_BCAZ01000004.1, read as the reverse complement.
CATACAGTTGCTCGGTGGTCAGGGTCTGCTGCAGGATGATCAGTACTGCCAGGGCGATGAGCTGGCCGGAAATCAGTGTCACGTACTGGAAGCTGGAGAAGAAACCACGGCGGTCCTTGCTGGCCATCTCGCTCAGGTAGGTGGCCGAGGTGCCGTACTCGCCGCCCACAGACAAACCCTGCATCAGGCGTGCAATGACCAGCAGGACCGGCGCCGCGACGCCGATGGTTTCATAGCCCGGAGTCAGGGCGATCACCAGGGAGCCGGCGCACATCAGCAGCACCGAAGCCATCAGTGCGGCCTTGCGGCCCTTGCGGTCGGCGTACAGGCCCATCAGCCAGCCACCGATCGGGCGCATCAGGAAGCCCACGGCGAAGATCGCGGCGGTGTTGAGCAGTTGTGCAGTGGAGTCGCCGGCGGGGAAGAATGCCTTGGCGAAGTACAGCGAGAATGCGGCGTAGACGTACCAGTCGTACCATTCGACCATGTTGCCGATGGAGCCACTGAAGATCGACTTGAGGCGGCTGGCGGTGGTTTTTTCAGCGGCGGGCGCGGCGGCCGCCCCGGCTGGCAGGGAGGTGGCGTTATCCATCAGGGATACCTTCTCGTTGTTTTTGTGGAGCGCGCCTAAGCGCAGCTTGCCAAGGCAATTGCAGAAGGTGTGCCAAATGGGTGCATGGAGATCCAAATGGGGGCGCTTCGAGGGCGGACGGCCCTCCAGATGCCGCGTGCTACCTGAGCCGGTAGAATTCTCTGCGGGCGTGGGCCTGCCCGTGAAGGGCTGCAAATCCAACCCCGCGATCGGTTAGAAATAAGCGGATATCCGCCTATTGAAATCAGTTAATAAGCGGATTTCCGCCTACTGTCGCGAGACAAAGTCCTCACGTACCAAGCCATGCCGCTGCATCTTTTCGTTCAACGTGCGCCGAGGCAACTGCAAGGCTTCCATCACTGCTTTGATCTCCCCGCCATGCTGACGCAACGCCGCCCGCAAGCACTGGGCCTCGAAGGCCTCCATCTGCTCGACCAGCGATTGCCCCGGTGGGACCGTCTCGATGTCCGGCGAGCCCAGCCCCAACGCATGCCGTTCCGCCGCATTGGCCAGCTCCCGCACATTGCCCGGCCAGTCATGCGACAGCAACTGCGCCAGTTGCACGCCGGCCAGCGGTGGCGCCGCGCGCCCCAGCCTGGAGGCGGCTGCACGGGCGAAATGCTCGAACAGCAGCGGGATGTCTTCCCGCCGGTCACGCAACGGCGCCAGACGCAATTCCGCCACGTTCAGGCGATAGGCCAGGTCCTCGCGAAACCGCCCGGCGCGGGCCTCTTCGAGCAGGTCAGGCTTGGTTGCGGCAATGATTCGCAGGTCGACGCTGATGCTCTGGTTGGCCCCCAGCCGCTCCAGCTTCTGCTCCTGGATTACCCGCAGCAGCTTGGCCTGCTGGGCCAATGGCATGCTCTCGATTTCGTCGAGGAATACCGTACCGCCATTGGCATACTCCAGTTTGCCGATGCGTTTGCCATGGGCGCCGGTGAATGCACCGCTTTCGTGACCAAACAGTTCGGCTTCGAACAGCGATTCGGGGATGGCCGCGCAGTTGAGTGCAACGAAGGGTTTGTCGGCACGTGGGCCGAAGTCGTGCAGGCAACGCGCCACGCGCTCCTTGCCGCTGCCGGTTTCGCCGCGTATCAGCACATTGACCGGCAGGCTGGCCAGATCCAGCACTTGCCGGCGTAGCTGCTGCAAGCCTTGCGACATGCCCAGCAGGGTCATTTCCAGGCGCGACTTGAGGTCGGCCTGCTCATGCAGGCGACGGTTCTCCAGAACCAGCTGGCGTTTTTCCAGGGCGCGGCGCAGGCTGCCCAGCAGGTGCTGGGGGGTAAAGGGCTTTTCCAGAAAATCGTAGGCGCCGTTGCGCATCGCTTCGACCGCCATCGGCACATCGCCATGGCCGGTCAGCAGGATCACCGGCAGGTCCGGGTCATCCGCCTGCAGGCGTTCGAGCAGTTGCAGGCCACCCATGCCCGGCATGCGGACGTCGCTGATGATCACCCCGGCAAAGTGCGCGGGCAGGTGGGCCAGGCAGTCTTCTGCGCGGGCGAACAGCTGCACGCTGAAGCCAGACAGGCTCAGCCATTGCTCGACCGCAGTGCGGATGCTGGCTTCATCATCGACGACGATCACCGAATTCAACATACAGGCTCCAGGTCACGGGGCAGTGTCAGGCTCAACCGGGCGCCGCCCGGCAGGTTCTCGGCGTGCAGCTGGCCGCCGGCTTCGACGATGATGCCATAGGAAATTGCCAGGCCCAGGCCCAGGCCTTCACCCACCGGCTTGGTGGTGAAGAACGGGTCGAATACTCTCGCCAGGTCCGCTTCAGCAATGCCGCCGCCGGAATCCAGCACGCTCAGGCGCCATTGCTCGTGGTCCGGTTCGATACGGACTTCCAGGCGCTTGTAACGTTTGTCGGCCATGGCATCGAGCGCGTTGCGCAGCAGATTGATCAATACCTGTTCGAGGCGGATTGCATCGCCCCGGACCCAGGCCGGGCGTGCCAGGTAAAGGGCTACCTCGACTTCCTCACTGCGAATGCGGGTGTCCAGCAGGTGCAGGGCCTGGTCCACCACGTTGGCCAGGTCGAGGCGTTCGCGCAGGCCTACCGGGCTGTTGCGGGCGAAGGTCTTGAGGTGGCTGGTCAGCGCGGCCATGCGCGTGAGCATCTGTTCAAGCGGTTCAAGGGCCCTGCGCGCATCGTCGTAGCGGCCGTGGTCGAGCAGCAGCCGGAGGGTCTCCAGCTGCATGCGCTGGGTGGTCAGCGGCTGGTTGATTTCGTGGGCCAAGGCTGCGGACATTTGCCCTAGCGCGGCCAATTTGGCTGACTGCACCAGGCCTTCCTGGGCGGTGCGCAGCTCGCGGGTGCGTTCTTCGACCTGGCGCTTGAGCTCTTCGCGGCTACGCTGGCGCAGGCGGGCCAGGCGCAGGCGCTGGCTGACGAACAGCGCGGCGAACACCAGGCTCAGCCACACGGCGGCCGCGCCCAAGGCAGCATTGCGGCCAGCGGCTTCGACCTGTGGTGTGCGCAGCAGGTGCAAGGTCCAGTTCTCACCTTCCAGCGGCAGGCTTTCCCAGAGGTATTCGGCGGAGCCATCGGGGCCCTGCACGCGGCTCAAGTGGCTGTTGTCGGCGAAGCGGGTCAGCACCTGATGCTGAAGCGGCACCAATGGCTGCTTGTCGTACTGGCGGGTTTCGCCAAGCTCGGCGCGATCAGCGCCGCTGAGCGGTTTGAGTTCGCGGTATCGCCAGCCATCCTGGTTGGCGATGAAGGTAATGCCGCGGGCGTCACTGACCAGCAGGATGTCGCTGCCCTGGCGCCATTCGCGCTCGAGTTCCGGGAACTCCAGCTTGACCACCATGGCGCCGAGGAAACGCCCCTGTTCGTCGCTGACTGCACTGGACAGGAAGTAGCCCGGCACGCCACTGGTCACGCCCACCGCGTAGAAGCGGCCGCTGCCCTGGCTGCGGGTCTGTTTGAAGTAGGGGCGAAAGCCGTAGTTGGAGCCCACATAAGTGGTCGGCAGGCGCCAGTTGCTGGCGGCCACGGCCAGCCCGGTGCGGTCGAGCAGCTCCAGGGTGGAAGAGTTGGCGGCACCATTGATGCGTTCGAGTTTGAGGTTGAGCGCCTGCTGCACCTGCTCGCTGACAGGCCCGCGCAGGGCCTCGATCAGCTCCGGGTCCAGCGCCAGCACAGCGGGCAGGGCGCGGTAGCGGTCGATCAGGGTGTGCAAGGCGTTGGCGTACAGCACAAGCTGCTGGCTGGCGCGGCGGGCGTCGTCTTCCATTGCCTGGCGTTTGGCCTGCTGCATGGCCCAGCCAGCGCTGAGGGCGGTGCCAAGCACGATCAGCAGGGTGAACAGCCCCAGACGCAGGGCGCGAAAGGAAAAGGGCATGGGGCGGATCCAGCTAAAGGGATATCGGGTCTGGACCATTCACGGGCAAGCCCGCTCCCACAGGTGGTGTGCAATACCTGTGGGAGCGGGCTTGCCCGCGAAAAGGGCCAGTGCAGGCAACAAACCGCTAGAGCAGTTCGAAGCTCTGCTGTTGCACCGCCTCGGAATCCAGCCCGATCTGGACATTGAACTCGCCAGGCTCGGCCACCCGCTGCAACTGACCATTGTAGAACGTCAGGTCGTCCTCACTGATGCTGAAGGTCAGGGTCCGCGACTCACCAGCCTTGAGCATCAGTTTCTGGAAGTTCTTCAGCGCCTTGACCGGGCGGCTCATCGACGCCGACACATCCTGCAGGTAGAGCTGCACCACCGTCTCGCCCTCAAGCTTGCCAGTGTTCTTCACCGTCACCTTGGCTTCCAGGGTGTCGCCACGCTTGAGGCTCTTGTTCGACAGGGTCAGGCCCGACAGCTCGAAGCTGCTGTAGCTCAGGCCATAGCCGAACGGGTACAGCGGGCCGTTGGGCTCTTCGAAGTACTGCGAGGTGTAGTTACCCGGCTTGCCTGGGGTGAACGGCCGGCCGATGCGCGTATGGTTGTAGTACATCGGGATCTGCCCGACCGAACGCGGGAAGGTGATGGCCAGCTTGCCCGACGGGTTGTAGTCGCCGAACAGCACGTCGGCAATCGCGTTGCCGCCTTCGGTGCCGGAGAACCAGGTTTCGAGGATGGCATCTGCCTGGTCACGCTCCCAGCTGATCGACAGCGGGCGGCCGTTCATCAGGACCAGCACCAGCGGCTTGCCGGTGGCCTTCAGGGCCTTGATCAGCTCGCGCTGGCTGGCCGGGATTTCCAGGGTGGTGCGGCTCGACGACTCGTGGGACATGCCACGCGACTCACCGACCACGGCTACCACCACATCGGACTGCTTGGCAGCCTTGACCGCCTCATCGATCAACACCGCCGCAGGGCGTGGGTCATCGACGATTTCCGGGGCATCGAAGTTGAGGAAGTTCAGGTAGTCGAGGATCGCCTTGTCGCCAGTGACATTGGAGCCTTTGGCATACACCAGCTTGGCCTTGCCCTCGACAGCGCGGCGCAGGCCTTCGCGCACGGTTACCGAGTGCATCGGCTTACCGTCGGCGGCCCAGCTGCCCATCATGTCGATCGGGGCATCCGCCAATGGGCCGACCAGGGCAATGGTGCCGGCCTTTTTCAGCGGCAGGGTCTGATTGCGGTTTTCCAACAGCACCAGGCTGCGGCGCGCCACGTCACGGGCGGCGTCGCGGTGCAGGCGGTTGTCGGCGTAGTAGTCTTTCAGGTCGGTTTCGGCCTTGCCGATGCGCACGTACGGGTCCTTGAACAGGCCCATCTCGTACTTGGCACCGAGTACCTCGCGTACTGCCTGGTTCAGCTCGTGCTCGGTCACTTCGCCGGACTTCAGCAACCCTGGCAGCTCTTCACCGTACAGGGTGTCGTTCATGCTCATGTCGATGCCGGCCTTGATCGCCAGCTTGGCGGCTTCGCGGCCGTCGCGGGCAACACCGTGGCGGATCAGCTCCTGGATGGCGCCGTGGTCGCTGATGGTCACGCCCTTGAAGCCCCACTCCTTGCGCAGCAGGTCGTTCATCAGCCAGGTGTTGGAGGTGGCTGGCACGCCGTTGATCGAGTTGAGCGCCACCATCACCCCGCCAGCACCGGCGTCGAGCGCGGCGCGGTAAGGCGGCAGGTAATCGTTGTACATTTTCGGCAGGCTCATATCGACTGTGTTGTAGTCGCGCCCGCCTTCCACCGCGCCATACAGGGCGAAGTGCTTGACGATGGCCATGATGCTGTCGGGGTTGGCCGGGCTGCTGCCCTGGAACGAGCGGACCATGACCTGGCCAATCTTCGAGGTCAGGTAGGTGTCTTCGCCGAAGCCTTCACTGGTGCGGCCCCAGCGTGGGTCGCGGGCGATGTCGACCATCGGCGCGAAGGTCATGTCCAGCGCGTCGGCCGAGGCTTCGATGGCCGAGGTGCGGCCGACCTTGGCGATGGCGTCCATGTCCCAGCTGGCGGCCAGGCCCAGGCCGATCGGGAAGATGGTGCGTTCGCCGTGGATGGTGTCGTAGGCAAAGAACATCGGGATCTTCAGGCGGCTGCGCATGGCGGCATCCTGCATCGGCCGGTTCTCGGGTGCGGTGCGCGAGTTGAATGTGCCGCCAATGCGCCCGGCGGCGATTTCTTCGCGGATCTTGTCGCGGGGCATTTCCGGACCGATGCTGATCAGGCGCAGTTGGCCGATCTTTTCGGCTTCGGTCATCTGGCTGATCAGATGGTCGATGAAAGCCTGCTTGTCCTGCAGGGGCGGTGCGGTAGGGGCGGCAAGGGCCGCCTGACTGGCAAGGCCCATGGCCAGGCCCAGCAAAGACAGTTTCATCATCAATTCCATTGTCGAGGCGTGTGCCGTATTCACAGTGATACGCGCGTGGCCGAAGTTTTCAGGCGGCTATTGTTGTACGATTCGCCGGTAATTCATCCAGCGGCGGATTATGCCTGAATATGTCGGCCGCGGAGGAAGACCCGTATGCCGGGAAAACAACTATAAAAACGCTGACGAGACCGAAGGCATGACTCCCCTCGACGAATACCAACGCCGCCAGGTGGCCGAGGCCATCGCTCGCGTGGAACGGCGCACCGATGCGCAGCTGGTGACCGTGCTGGCGCGCCGCGCCGATGACTACGCTTACCTGCCATTGTTCTGGGCCGCCGCACTGGCGCTGGCCGCGCCTGGCCTGCTGCAGTGGTTGCTGGGGTGGCCAGGAGTGCGTGGGCTGCTGATTGCCAATGTATTGCTGTTCATCGGCCTGTGCCTGTTGCTGCGCAGCCCGCGCGTGGCCGCCTGGCTGATCCCGAGCGCCTTGCGCCGCTGGCGTGCTTCGAGCCTGGCGCGTCAGCAGTTTCGCGAACAGAACCTGCAGGGCACGGAGGGTGCCACCGGCGTGCTGATCTTTGTCGCCGAGGCTGAGCGGCATGTGGAAATCCTTGTCGACCAAGGCATCGATCAGCATTTCGATGCCAAGGCACGCGCCGTAATGGTTGCGCGTTTCACCGAACAGGTCCGTCAAGGGCGGACCTTGCAGGGCTTTGTCGATTGCATAGAGGCGTGCGGCGAGCTGCTAGGCGAGCACGTGCCTCGCACCCATGCTCGCAACGAACTGCCCAACCGTCTGGTGATTCTCGACTGAACCAGCTGTTGCAGGGTGTAGAATGCGCGGCATTGCGCAACGCGCCCCCTGCTTCCGAGGCACCTGTTTTCCATGTCCGCCAGTACTTCCGCTTCCCCTGCGCCGGATGCCCGCGCCCAGTTTCTCGACCTGCTGGGTGCTGCCCTGCACGGCAACACCTTGGTCAAGCTGGTGCTGGCGCGCCATGTTGGTGCCGACCAGACCTTGCAGCGCATCATCGCCAAGCCGCTGCTGGTGAAGGGGCAGGCCCAGCTGTCGCTGGTCTACCGCCACCAGACCCGCGACATCACTCGCAACCTGCCGCTGGACCAGGCCCAGGCGCTGGTGGCCGAGCTGCTGCCGGAGAGCTTCCGCAACGCCCACCTGTTCGACGCCGAAGGCGAAGTGCAGCTGACCTTCAGCAAGAAGGGCAAGCCGATGCTCCAGCGCCACGGCGCGCAAGCGCCACGCGAGGCGGTTGCCAATACCGGCCATGACCGCGAGAAGAAACGCTACCTGGAGCTGACGCGGCCGTTCCTGCGTGACCTGGGGGTGACCGATGCCCAGGGTGCGCTGATCCCGTCGATGTCGCGCAAGTGGAAGCAGATCAACAAATTCATCGAAGTCTTCGATCACGCCCTGGCCAATGCCCCGGTGCCAGCGGAGCAACCGCTGCGTGTGGCCGACTTTGGTTCCGGCAAGGGCTATCTGACGTTTGCCATGCACGACTACCTGCGCAACACCCTGGCCCGCGAGGCACAGGTGACTGGGGTTGAACTGCGCCAGGACATGGTCGACCTGTGCAACGCCGCCGCTCAGCGCCTGGAGCATTCTGGCCTGGAATTCCAGTGCGGCGATGTGCGCAGCGTGGTACCCGAGGCCATCGAGGTGATGATCGCCCTGCATGCCTGCGACATCGCCACCGACTACGCCATCCACACCGGCATCCGCTGCAACGCAGCGATCATCATGTGCTCACCGTGTTGCCACAAACAGATCCGCCCGCAATTGCACAGCCCAGGGCTGCTGCAGCCGATGCTGCAGTACGGGCTGCACCTGGGGCAGCAGGCCGAGATGCTTACCGACAGCCTGCGCGCGCTGTATCTGGAAGCCTGTGGATATGAGACCAAGGTATTCGAGTTCATCTCCCTGGAGCACACCAACAAGAACAAGATGATTCTTGCGGTGAAGCGCCGGCAGGTGGGAGATAACGCGGCATTGCTGGAGAAGATCGGGCAGCTCAAGGCGTTTTACGGAGTGCAGGAGCATTGCCTGGAGACGTTGTTGCGGGCGGACAAGCTGATCTGATTGCAGCAAGATGAGATGCATTGGAGCACCTGTCCTGTATTCCTGTCCCCCGACTTGGCGGGGCTGACTGACGTAGCTGAAATCATCGGTGTTTCACGGCAAAACATGCGCACGTTGATGCTTTCGCATATGTACAGTTTGCCGAGACCAAACCATGAGGGCAGTACATCGCGTTCGCATCTTTCGTTCTGATGTGGCTGCAGGCGCGGGGGCGTTACGCTATTGGTCAGGACATTGTAGAACTGGCCCGGGTTGCAATGAGTCAATGTGTCCCGCGCGCATCAGCGCATTTTGGGTTGAGCGGCTAACGCATTCGAGCCCGTCATCTAGCGACGCGCTGACGGCACCTCGATCGCCAACCCCTCAAGCCCCAACGGGTGCGTGCTGGCATCGAAGAAGTGCAGTGCCGTGCCCGTCATGTCCCCGAACCGCTCGACAAAATGCTGCTTCTGGTTCAGCACCGACGCTTCGCTCAACGGCCGGATGGCAATCGACAGATGCGCCGGCCGCGCCTGGCGTATGGCTTCGACCAGATGCTGGTCAGTGCTGTCCAGATGCTGCCCGAACAGGCACATGCCTTGGCTTTCCTGTGCCAGTTGCCCCAACCCCCAGGCCAGGTAGTCCGAGTTGCGGATGGCGCGCAGTTTCTCGTCGCTGCGCTCTTCGTTGACGAACAATGGCACCTCACCGGGAATGTTCACGGCAAAGCCGTCCAGCAACTCGGCGCTTTCGGCGCTGCGCTGGCGGGTGCTGCCGTCGGGCAGCTTGAGCAGGTGCAGGCCACCGTGCAGGTGGAGTACGCGGGTGCCTTCGCTACGGGTGCGGCGTACGTCGAAGAAACCTTGCTCGTCGAACAGTGCGGCAAAGCCCTGCGGGTCCTGTTGCAGGGCCCAGGGCAGTATCAGGTCGTAGTTGCTGGTGTAGACAGTGCGGTACTCACGCAGGGCCTGGTTGATCGACGCCAGGGTGGCGGCGGGCATCAGCGGCCAGGGCAGGTGCAGGGTGCGGATGGCGTGGATCAGGCCTTCCTTGATCGAGTAGTAGCGGTTCAACGGCGCGGTGGAGTTGATGGCCAGGGCGGCATTGGCGCGCACTGTGTGGTTGAGGGTGCTCAACACCGGCTCGAACAGCTCGGTTCCCAGCGACTTGAACAGGGCCTGGTCGCTGATCGCCAGGCCTTTCTTGCGCCCGGCGCGTTGGGCCTCTTCGTACAGCGAGAAGTAGCCGAACGGTTTCCACAGCGCGCGACTGGCGCCGTTGCCCAGCAGCAATGCGTTGCAGGGATGGCGCTGGTTGAGGTCTGGCCAAGAGGCGAGGCTGGCGTCGTGAGCTGGCATGTGCGATCCGTTCGGTGGTGCGGGAAACGGCGTGGACTTTAGCATGTCATGCAAGGTGTGCGAGGGTTGCTGTTTACATTGCCGTCTTGTCTTGCCTGCGCCGGCCTCTTCGCGGGTAAACCCGCTCCTACAGGATTACCACTTGCTTCAGGGCGGTGCGGTAGCGGTGGGAGCAACTGTCTTCTTGTGGAAGCTGGCCTTGCCAGCGATGGGGCGCGTAGCGCCCCGAGCCCGACTCTGTCAGGCATCGCAGCGGCATCCGGGCAGGATTTCGCCCAGTCGGGCGAGCAGGACAAAGCCGCTTTCTATGCTCGCCAGCAGCCCAAGGACAGGGAGGCGTTCCTGCGCTGGCTCGACTATGCAAAGCAGGCGGGCGCCATTGGCACGGGCCCGTCAGCCACGCGCATTCACTTGGGTGAGCAGCGTTACAGCGACCAGTGAAACGCTCCGAACCCGAACAGCTGGAAGCCTTGGGTTACTGATTATCCTGGCTTGCCAGTGGCTTCTGTTCGGCCACAGGTTCCTTGCGACGCCTGTTCCGCCAGACCCGATAAGCCCGTATCCCCGCCCGCACCGAGCCGAACAGCAATTTGTCTTCCATCTCCCGTGCCATCCCCGAGCGCACCAGCATGCGCAGGAAGGTGCCGCGGGCGCGGGCGATGGCGAAGTGGATACCCTGTGCGCAGAGGGTGTCGCGCACTTCGCGCAGGGCGGCGATGCCGCTGACGTCGATGCTGGTGACCGCTTCCGCATCGAACAGTACCGCCTGGGGCTGGGCCTGGCTCTGTACAGCTTCGAGCAGGCGCATCTTGAAGTAGTCGGCGTTGAAGAACAGGATCGCGTCGTCGAAACGGTACACCACCAGGCCTGGCACGGTGCGAGCGTCCTTGTTCTTGCGGATGTCGACCTGGCCTTCGGTACCCGGCAGCCAGCCGAGCACGGCATCGGTGGGTTGGTAGATGGTGTAGAGCAGGCGCAGGATCGCCAGGGTCACGGCAAACACGATGCCCGGCAGCACGCCCAGACCGAGCACGCCGACCGTGGTCAGCAGGCACAGCCAGAACTCGAAGCGGCTCAGGCGCCTGATGCTGCCCAGCGACTTGATGTCGATCAGGCCCCAGCCGGCCATCAGCAGCACTGCACCCAGCACCGCCTGCGGGATCCACGCCATTGGTGCGGTGAAGAACAACAGAATCAGGGCTATGACCAGTGCCGCGATGATGCCGACCAGCTGGCTCTTGCCTCCGACCATGTCATTGACCGCCGTGCGTGAGTCGGCGCCGCTGATGGCAAAGCCCTGGGAAATGCCGGCAGCCAGGTTGCTAACACCCAGGGCGACGAACTCATGGTTGGCGTTGATCGCATAGCCGTGCCGTGCGGCGAAACTGCGGGCGGTAAGCATGGCACTGCAGAAACTCACGGTGGCGATACCCAGGGCATCGCGCAGCAGGCTCTTGGTTTCATCCAGGTTGCTGTGTGGCCAGGCAAGCTTGGGGATGCCGGACGGCACCGGCCCGAGAATGGCGACGCCGAAACGGTCCAGGCCGAGCAGGCCGGCGAGCAGGGTGAAGACTGCGACGGTCACCAGGGCCGCTGGCAGGCGAGGGTAGCGGCGCGGCAGCCAGATCAGCAGCGCCAGCCCGGCCAGGCCAATGGCCAGGGTCATCCAGTGGATCTCGTTCAGGCGCTGGAAGAAATTCACCACGCTGAGGATGAACCCGTCACCCTCGATCTTGAACCCCACCACCTTGGACAGTTGCCCGGCAATCAGGCTAAGGCCGATGCCGTTCAGGTAGCCGATCAGGATCGGGCGCGAGAAGAAGCTGGCGATGAAGCCGGCGCGTGCCAGGCCGGCGACAATCAGCATCACGCCGACCAGCACGGTGACGATCACCGACAGCTCGGCGATGCGATGCGGGTCGCCCATGGCCAGCGGCGCCACGGCACCGGCGATCATCGCGCAGGTTGCTGCATCCGGGCCGACCATCAGCTGGCGCGAGCTGCCGATCAGGGCATAGACCATCATGGGCAGCACGCACGCGTACAGGCCGTATTGCGGCGGCAGGCCGACGATCTGGGCATAGGCGATGGCGATGGGGATCTGGATTGCTGCCACCGAAAGCCCTGCCTGCAGGTCGGCATGGAACCATTCGCGGCGGTAATGCAGCAGGTTGGCAAGGCCGGGGAGCCAGCGGGAGAGAAACATACGCCGTCCTTTCGAAATGTTTCACGGTTCATGAAGCATATGCGCCCCAAGCCGTTTCGCTTGCAAGCGAATTAAAGCGAAAGACGCTGAATGCGGCCATGGCCCCTGTCAATGAAAGGAGCAGAAACGAAAAAAGGAGCCCTGGGCTCCTTTTGACAGCGATGACGTTGCTGGAACGCCATGCGGGGAATGCAATGTGTGGAGCGGGTAGAGGGAATCGAACCCTCAACTAAAGCTTGGGAAGCTTTCGTTTTGCCACTAAACTATACCCGCGTCTGCGCTGGACTTTTTACCAGAACCCTCCCTGAAATAGAAGCCCACGTTATAAAAAAGCTTGTCGGCGACCCATAACCTGCGGGTGTGGCTACAGGACGCCGATGCGCTCAGATGGCCAATGCATGCTGCCCCTGGGTGTATGAGTTAGCGCGTTGACGGGACTCGCGCACGGTCGGCTTGAGGAAGCCAAGCATGACGTTGCGGGTGTCTTCACAGGCTGACTTGTTTTCCATGTCGAGGAAGTGGCCAGCGTCGCGGATCACGCTGAACTGGCTGTTGCCTACGTGCTTGCCGAACTCACGTGCATCTTCGACAGTGGTGTATTCGTCGCGCTCGCCGTTGATGAACAGCACCGGAATATCGATGTTGCGCGCACCATTCAATGCCCGTTGCAAGTCACGCTGCAGCACTTCGTTGATGTGGAAGTGCATCTGCGCATACTCGTGGCTGTCCAGGCTGCTGACATGACGGTAGTTGAAGCGCTTGAACAGTGATGGCAAGTGCTTGCCGATGGTGCCGTTGACCAGGTTGCCGACCTGGTAGCGATCGCAGGCGGCCAGGTACTGGCAGCCACGCTCCAGGTAGTCGCGCATCGGCTCGTTGATCACCGGCGAGAACGAACTGACCACTGCCTTCTTCACCTGCCGCGGCTGGTGCGCCAGCGCCAGCAAGGTGCAGGCACCGCCCCAGGAGAAGGACATGACGTGGTCGCACTGGAAGCGCTCGATCAGCTCGAGGAGGATATGCGCCTCGTCTTCCTTGCTGATGAGCCGTTCCTGACGGTTGTGCGGCTTGGACTTGCCGGCATACGGCTGGTCGTACAGCACAACGTTGAATTGCGGGTGCAGGTTACGCACCGTCTGGGCGAACGAGGCCGTGGTGGCCAGCGAACCATTGATCAGGATGATCGTCTTCTCGGCCGCATCCGCGCGATAGAACTCCGTGTAAACCCGATACTGACCTTGGATATCAAGTACAGCGATTTCTGGCCTCATGTCATCGACTCCTGGCGCAAAAAGGGTAATCGCGTCACCTAGGGTGCACGTTCTTTATGACAGGTAGGCATTTGCCTGGAATAAATCGGGGGGCCCTGTGTCGATCCTTCGCACACGTGTCGACGATATTGTTCTGGCGGGCAAATTGCCGTGCCCCAAGGCATCAAGGCTTTGGGTGGCCGGCAAAAAGTGTCATGAACTGCGGGCGTGACTGGCTGGTCACTCGCGGACTGACGAGTTAGGAGTCAAGCAGCGGGTCGGAGATCCCGCAAGTGCCGTTTGCGCAAATTTGTGACTTGGGGCGCTCAGCGGTCGTATGCCTGTATTACGGCATTCACACCGAGGCGATTTCTTCTGCCGTCAGGTCCCTGAATTCCCCGGGTTGCAGGCATGGATCGAGGCTGATCGAACCCATGCTTTCGCGATGCAGGGCGACCACCTTGTTGTCGAAATGGCCGAACATGCGTTTGACCTGGTGATAGCGCCCTTCGACGATTGCCAGCCGCGCCTGATGCGGGCCGAGGATGTCGAGCCGGGCGGGCTGGGTGGTCAGGTCTTCGAAGGCGAAATAAAAGCCTTCGTGGAACTTGGCGACATAGTGCGCGCCGATCTCGTCTTCGGTTTCCACAAGGTAGTGCTTGGGCAACTTGGTGGTCGGCTGGGTCAGGCGCCGCGACCACTGGCCGTCGTTGGTGAGGATCATCAGGCCAGTGGTATTGAAGTCCAGGCGCCCGGCGATGTGCAGGTCGTCGCGCAATGCGCCTGGCAGCAAGTCGAGCACGGTGCGGTGCTGCGGGTCTTGCGTGGCACTGACGCAACCGGTGGGTTTGTGCAGCATCAGGTAGCGGGCGGGGCGGCCAACCTGCAGCAGTTGATCGTCGACTTCGACGCGGCTGAACTCTCGAACCTCTGCTTTAGGGTCGTTGACCACTTCGCCGTCAAGGCGCACACGGCGCTGCACCAGCAGCAGTCGCACTTGCTGACGGTTGTAGCACGGCAGGTTGGCGAGGAAACGATCGAGGCGCATGGCAGAGAGCAAGCAGAAAGGGGAGGCAGTTTAGCGGTTTTTCACCTTAGCGAGTTGCCGGCTTCTTCGCGGGCAAGCTCCCGTCCACAGTATGCTGCTCTGCAGCTTCAAGCTGGTCTTGTACAGCCGCGCAGCGCGGGCACAGGCACGCCTTGTTGCGCAGTTCGGCAGGCAGGGCCTGGAGCACGGCGGGGTCGATGTTCACGCTGTAGCACCAACAGGCCAGGGTGGCACTGCGTGGGTCGGCCAGGCTGCACTGGTTGAGGGCGCCACAGGCGGGGCAGTGCTGGGTGTCATTCATGTTCGGGTCCGGGTGTTTCACTGCAGACGCGGTTGCGGCCGGCCTGCTTGGCACGATAGAGCGCACGGTCGGCGCGGGTCAGCAGGGCGTGCAGGGTGTCGCCAGGCTGCAGGGCGCTGAGGCCGATACTGGTGGTCAGGCGCAAGGGTTGACCTTCGTAGTTGAAGGTCAGTTGCTCGGTGCGACGGCGGATCTTTTCCGCCACTTCGATGGCCTGCCGGCCTTCGGCTTCACGCAGCAGCACGATGAACTCCTCACCGCCCCAGCGGCAGAGTATATCCGACTGCCGCAGGCTGCCCTCCAGCACGTTGGCGAACTGGCGCAGCACTTCGTCGCCTGCCAGATGGCCATGGGTATCGTTGAGCACCTTGAAATGATCGAGGTCGATCAGCAAGGCGACCAGTGCTGCGCAATCGCGCTGAGCCTCCTGCAGAGCCTGGGCGGCCAGCAGGTCGAAGCTGCGCCGGTTGGGCAGGCCGGTAAGGCTGTCGAGGGTCGCCAGCGCCTCGGTGCTGGCCTGGTGGCGCCTGAGCATGCCATTCAACAGTGACAGCACCACCAGGGTGATCATCGCGCAGATCGCCAGGTTCAGGTACAGCGAGTGACGGATGCGGTCGAGGGCGCCGGTCTCGCGTTTGTCGACCAGCAGGTACCAGCCCAGTTCCGGCAGTTGCCGCACGTTGAGGAAGTGGCTGTGGCCTTGGCCGTCCTTGTACTCATGGCTGCCCTCGGTCGGGGTCGGGCGCTGCGCCAGCAAATCGCTGAGGTCGGTATTGTCGGTCAAAGGCTGGCCGACCTTCAGGCCGTGGGGGCCACCCTCCGATCCGGTCAGAATGACCATGCCCTTGGCGTCGGTGAAGAACACCGAGCGCTGGTAGCGGCGCTGATAGGTGTCGATCAGCTTGATCACCGCGTCCACGCTGAGGCCAACCCCGGCGGCGCCGATGAAGCGCTGCTGGAAGTCCAGCACCCGGTAGTTGATGAACACCGTCAGGCTGTCCTGGTTGGCCATGTCCAGGTCGACGTTGATCTCATACGGCGCTTTCATCTCGCGCAGCCGGAAGTACCAGGCATCACGCCAGGTGTTCGGTACCACGCGTTTGAGCACGCCCTTGGCCTGGTAGTAGGTGAGGCTGCGGTCGGAGACGAAAAACGATGTGAATGTGTCCTGCTTGCCCATCACCTCGCCGAGGAAGCGGGTGATGCGTTGGGTGTCCTGTTCACCCGCCAGCACCCAGTCGCGCAGGAAGGTGTCCTGGGCCATCATCGAGGCGATCAGCACCGGGCGGATCAGGTCTTTCTGGATCTCCGAATAGACGGTGTCGGAGGTCAGCGGCAGTTCGGTATTGACGATGCCGTCACGGATCGTACTGCGCGAGGCGAAGTAGCTGATCAGCGATGTGGCAAGGAAGCCGCAGGCCAGCAACAGCAGCAGGGCAAGGATCAGCGAGCGCTGTGAAAACAGGGCGGAGCGTGAAGGCATGATCTTCCCGTGATGTGTGCCAAGGCGCTCATTCTAGTGAGATGACAGGCAAATGACTGCATGTTTTTCAGGGTTATTTCGACCTGTATCAATTTATTGCTGAAATGGCACTGCACCTCGGCGCAGTTGTCTTATTCATTGTCGATGAACACTTTTTCGTCGACGCTCGCCAGCGCCGCTGTTCGGGCACCTTAGCGGTCCGGGAGGCCGCCATGTCCTATCGAATTCTGTTGATCGCCCTGTTGGGTCTGATGACGTCCGCGTGCGCCCCCTACTACGAGGGGGGCGGTTATTCCCGTTCTGAATACTATTCGACCGACCGCTACGTTACGCCGGGCTACTACGGCTATGACCGCTACTATGTGACGCCGCAGCCGCGTTACTACTACCAGCCGGCGCCTCGTTACTACCGCCCGGCACCCGCACCTTACTACCGGCCCAATCCACAGCCGGGCATGAACCAGTGGCACGGCAACCCGCGTTACGACTATGGCAATCGTCAGCGCAATGACTATGGTCGTGACCGCGACCGCAATGACTATCGCAATGGCAGCCAGCGCTACCAGCATGATCGCTGGCACTCCAACAACCGCGGGGACAACGACCGTCGGCCGGACGGTCGGCGCGGAGGGGACCACAACTGGCAGCACTGAAGGCGTCATGACTCCAGGTCGGCCAACGGATGCCGGCCTTCCCACACCTTGGCGAAATGCGCCTCGACCACGGCTGCTGGCACTTGCGCTACATCCGGCCAGTGCCAGCGCGGCTGGTTGTCCTTGTCCAGCAGGCGGGCGCGTACACCTTCACTGAATTCAGGGTGCCGGCAGCAATTGAGGCTCATGCTGTATTCCATCTGGAACACCTGGGCCAGTGACAAGTGCCGGGCACGCCGGATCTGCTCCCAGACCAGGTGCGCTGTCAGCGGGCAACCTTCATGCAGGCGTTGGCCGGCTGCGGCCAGCAGTGGATCAGCGTGATGCTTGAGGCCTTCAAGTGCCCGCCAGGCCGCAGCCGGGTCGGCCACATCAAGCAGTTGGTCGATCACCTGGCGCCGCGGCAACCACTGCGCTGCAGGCAGTTCGGCCCAGGCGCGATGCTGTTCGGCCTTGAGCAGGCTGTTCAACTGCAGGTTGGTCTGTTCCTGCCAGTTCAGTTGCAACAGCTCTTCGATCAACGCCTCTTGCTGTTCTTCCCCGAAAAACCGATCCGCCAAGTCCAGGTCAAGTGCATCACGGGCATTGATCGGTGCTCCGGTCAGCCCGAGGAACAAGCCGAGCTTGCCGGGCAGGCGTGCGAGAAACCAGCTGGCGCCCACGTCCGGATAAAGGCCGATGCTGATTTCCGGCATGGCCAGGCGGCTACTTGGCGTGACGATGCGTACCCCGGCGCCTTGCAGCAGCCCCATGCCGCCGCCCAGCACATGCCCATGGCCCCAGCACAGCAACGGCTTGGGGTAGGTGTGCAAGAGGTAATCGAGGCGGTATTCGGCAGCAAAGAAGGTGGCGGCCAGCGGTGGCACGTTGCCAGGGTGGGCAAGGCAGGCCTGGGCCAGTGCCCGCACATCGCCGCCGGCGCAGAAGGCCTTGGCACCGTTGCCGCGCAACAGTACGCAGACCACCCCTGGGTCTCTGGCCCAGCTGTGCAGGTGTTCGCCGAGCACTTCGATCATCGGCAGGTTGAGGGCATTGAGCGCCTTGGGGGCATCGAGCGTGGCGATGCCGATTCGGGCGCCATCGACGCCGGTGAGTACCTCGCAATGAATGGTCATGGACTACCTCGCGCAAGTCATCCCCCAAGTATGGCCCGCATGGCCGATCATGCCGGTCGTCGGTCGGATCGATTGACAAGGGCAGGTGGCTTACCTAGTGTCGCGCCATTGTTTACGGATGGCCCCATGACTGAAGACGATCGCATCAAACTCGAACCCGGCTGGAAGGCTGCATTGCGCGCCGAGTTCGACCAGCCTTACATGCATCAGTTGCGTGAGTTCCTGCGCCAGGAGTACGCGGCCGGGAAGGAAATCTACCCGCCGGGGCCGCTGATCTTCAATGCGCTCAATTCCACACCGCTGGAGCAGGTCAAGGTGGTGATCCTCGGCCAGGACCCGTACCACGGCCCGGGCCAGGCCCATGGCCTTTGCTTCTCGGTGCAGCCAGGCGTGCCGACGCCGCCGTCGCTGGTCAATATCTACAAAGAGTTGCAGCGCGACCTCAACATCCCGATCGCCAGCCACGGTTACCTGCAAAGCTGGGCCGAGCAGGGCGTGCTGTTGCTCAACACGACCATGACGGTCGAGCGCGCCAATGCCGCTTCACATGCGAAGAAGGGGTGGGAGTTCTTTACCGACCGGATCATCCAGGTGGTCAGCGAGCAGTGCCCGAACGTGGTGTTCCTGCTATGGGGGGCGCATGCCCAGAGCAAGCAGAAGCTGATCGATGGTACCAAGCACCTGGTGCTCAAGTCGGTGCACCCGTCGCCGCTGTCGGCGTATCGCGGGTTCCTGGGCTGCGGGCACTTTAGCCGCACCAACGGCTTCCTCGAACAGCGTGGCATGGCGCCCATCAACTGGGCATTGCCACCACTTTGAGACCGGTAGGGGCTGCCTGGCAGCCCCTATTCCTGAGCCTTGGCCCAATACCTGAACAATGGCTCCGCCAGAAACAGCACCAGGATCAACCGCACCACTTGCAGTGCCGTCACCAGTGGCACCGACAGTTGCAAGGTTTCGGCCGTAAGGCTCATCTCGGCGATGCCGCCAGGCATCATCCCCAGCGTCAGCGAACGCAGGTCCAGCTCGGTCATCACGCTCAACCCCCACGCAGCACTGCCGGCAATCGCCATGCACAGCGCCGTGGCCAGCAGCGTGCGCCCGAGAAATGACGGCGCGCGGCGGAAGAACGCGCGGTTGAAATGGCAGGCCAGGCCGCTGCCGATCAGCCATTGGCCGATCTGGCTGGCACCGTTGGGCAAGGTGATTTGCAGGTGGCCTGCCAGGCTCACCGAGGCGGCCACCAGCAACGGCCCGAACAGCCAAGGATTAGGCTGGCGCAAGCGCTGCCAGATTAACCCCACTGCCACACCCAGCGGCACGATCAGTGCCAGCCAGCTCCAGCTGACGCTACCGTTGTGATTCAGCGGTACCCCGTCACCGAGCAGGAACTTGAACAGTGCCGGTACGCACAGCACCACGGCCAGCACGCGCAGGCTCTGCGCTGCGGCCACCTGGCTGAGTACCGCGCCGTTGCGTGCGCCAAGGTTGACCATCTCGCCCGAGCCACCGGGCATGCTGGCGAAGAATGCCGTGGCACGGTCTTCACCGGTGCGTCGCAGCAGCCACACACCGATCACGCTGGAAAGCGTGGTGAACAGCGCGCCGAAGCAGATCAGCGCGAAGTGGCTGGCAACCTGCTCGATCACCGCCGGGGTGAAGTGCAGGCCGATACCGATACCGATGATGCATTGCCCGCATTTGCGGCCATTGGGTATTTCCGACAGCTGCCAGGGCGTCAGGCAGCGCACCATGATGATCGACAGCAACGCGCCGACCATCCACGGCAAAGGCCAGCCGACCTTGCTGGCGGCGAAACCGCCAGCAAGGCCGACCAGCCCGGTCGCGACAAACAGTGGCAGTGGCCGATCAGGCATCGGCCATGGCCCGACGCTGCAGGCTGCGCTTGCGCCAGATACGCAGCAGCGGCAGGGTCAGCATGCAGAACACCAGCACCCACACGCCCATGCTGATCGGGCTCGACCAGAGGATGCCCAGCTCACCGTTGGAAATCGACAGCGCCCGGCGCAGGTTCTGCTCCATCAGCCCGCCGAGGATGAAGCCGAGCAGGATTGGCGACAGTGGGAAGTCCAGCTTGCGCAGGATGTAACCCATGATGCCGATGCCGACCATCAGGAACAGGTCGAAGGTGGTGGCATGCACGGCGTAGACACCGATCGCGGTGATGATCGCGATCACCGGCACCAGCGCCCAGTTCGGTACGGCCAGGATGCGGGTGAAGATGCGGATCATCGGGATGTTCAGGATCACCAGCATGATGTTGGCGATGAACAGCGAGGCGATCAGGCCCCAGACGATGTCTGGCTGCTGTTCGAACAGCAGTGGGCCCGGGGTGATGTTGTACAGGGTCAGCGCGCCGATCATCACCGCCGTGGTGCCCGAACCGGGTACGCCAAGCGTCAGCATCGGCACCAGGGCGCCACAGCAGGAAGCACCGATGGCGGTTTCCGGGGCCGCCAGGCCGCGGGCGTCACCTTTGCCGAACTTACCCTTTTCGCCGGCGATGCGCTTTTCGGTCATGTAGGCCACGGCGCTGGCCAGGGTCGCGCCGGCACCTGGCAGTACGCCCATGATGAAGCCCAGCAGGCCGCAGCGAATGTTGACCACGAATACCGACGCTGCTTCCTTGAGGTTGAACAGCATGCGCCCGGTGGCCTTGACCGCTTCGTGGCCATGGTGGGTTTTCTCCAGCAACAGCAGGATTTCGCTGACAGAGAACAGGCCCAGTACCAGCACCACGAACTGGATGCCATCGGCCAGGTGCACGCTATCGCCGGTGAAGCGGTACACGCCGCTGTTGGCATCGATACCGACAGCCGACAGGAACAGGCCGATCAATGCGGCGATGAAGGTTTTAAGTGGCTTGTCACCGGCCATGCCGCCGAGGGCGACGATGGCGAACACCATCAGCACGAAGTATTCCGCCGGGCCGAAGGCAATCGCCCATTTCGCCAGCAGCGGAGCGAACAGCACCATGCCGCAGGTGGCGATGAACGCGCCGATGAACGAGCTCCACGCCGACAGCGACAGGGCCACGCCGGCCAGGCCCTGGCGGGCCATCGGGTAACCGTCGAGGGTGGTCATCACGGTCGAGGCTTCGCCCGGGATGTTCAGCAGGATCGAGCTGATCCGGCCGCCGTATTCGCAGCCCAGGTACACCGCAGCCAGCAGGATCAGCGCCGACTCCGGCGGCAGGCCGAGGGCGAAGGCGATCGGAATCAGCAGGGCCACGCCGTTGATCGGGCCCAGGCCCGGCAGCAGGCCGACCACGGTGCCGATCAGCGTGCCCGACAGGGCAGTGACCAGGTTGTAAGGGGACAGGGCGACGCCGAAGCCCTGGCCCAGGTAGCTCAAGGTATCCATGTGTCAGTTCTCCAGTACGCTCAGCAGGCCAAGGGGCAGGGGTACGTCCATGACGCGGTCGAACAGCCAGTAGAGCAGCACGCTCATGCCCACCACCACGAGCGTGCTGTGCCGCCAGCGGCCGCCATACAGACGGGCCATGGGGATGCCCACCAGGATGGCGCTGAGAATGAAGCCCAAGGCTTCGAATGTGCCGGCGAAGACGATCAGCAGGCCGACGCAAGCGGCGATCTTGATCAAGGTTTCGCGGTCGAGCTCCGGCTCGTCGTCCTTGCGCACGATGGGCGTGGGGCGGATGGCCAGGTACAGCAGGCCCAGGCTCATCAGGCCGAGCATCAGCAACGGGTAGGCACGCGGCCCCACCGGTTCGTAGGAAAATGCGGCCTGATAGGGCCAGGCCATCACGGCCAGGGCGGCGCACACCGCCAGCAGGGCCAGGGCGAAGATGCGTTGCAGGATCATGAAGGAATCCTCGTTGTATACGGCACGACGCGGACCCTTTGTAGGAGCGGCCTTGTGTCGCGAAAGGGGCGCGCAGCGGCCCAGGATTTCAGTCGCGCTGCACATGTTGCCGGGGCTGCTGCGCAGCCCTTTCGCGACACAAGGCCGCTCCTACAAAGAGCGATTGGCGTAGGGGGCTTACTGAATCAGGCCGAATTCCTTGGCCAGTGCCTTGTAGTCAGCCACCTGCTTCTTCACATAGCCGTCCAGCTCCGCGCCGGTCATGGCGAACGGGAACAGCTCGCGCTGGTCACGCAGCTTGGCGAAGTCTTCCGAGGCCAGCATCTTGTCGAACGATTCTTTCCACCAGGCGTAGTCTTCGTCGCTCACCTTCGGCCCGAGGTAGAAACCGCGCACCACCGGCCAGACGATGTCGTAGCCCTGCTCCTTGGCGGTGGGGATGTCTTTCATTTCCGGCTCGTCCAGGCGGTTCGGCGAGAACACCGCGAGGATGCGCATGTTGCCGCTCTGGATGTGCGGCATGGAGTCGGAGATGTCGGTGGAACCGACCTGGATGTGCCCGCCCAGCAACGCGGTGGCGATCTCGCCGCCGCCTTCCAGGGCCACGTAGCGCAGGTCACGCGGGTTGATGCCGGCGGCCTTGGCGATCAGCGCGGTCTGCATCCAGTCCTGGCTGCCGACGGTGCCGCCGGAGCCGATCACGACTTTGCTCGGGTCCTTCTTCAGTGCCGCGACCAGGTCGTCGAGGGTCTTGTAGGGCGAGTCACTCTTCACCGCGATGGCGCCGTAGCTGGTGCCGACCGCAGCCAGCCACTTCACCGCGTTCTCGTCGAAGCGGCCGAACTTGCCCTGGGCCAGGTTCAGCAGCGAACCGCTGGACCAGGCTACCAGGGTGCCGGCATCGGCCGGACGCTGGGCGACCACGGCGTTGTACGCCACGGCGCCGACACCGCCTGGCATGTAGGTCACGCGCATCGGCTTGCTGAGGATCTTCTCCTGCACCAGGGCGCTTTGCACCAGTTTGCAGGTCAGGTCGAAGCCACCGCCGGGCGAGGCGGGGGCGATGCATTCAGGGCGTTTCGGTTCGGCAGCGAGGGCGTTGCCGGCCAGCAGCAGGCAGCCGGTGGCGAGGACGAGGCGGCGCAGTGAAAAGGTCATCGAATGTCTCCGTGAGCGTTGTTGTTATGGGTTACCGCATTGGGTTACCACAGCGCGACGCTGTAGCTCACCAGCAACCGCACTTCGTCCGCGTCGCGGGCGAAGTTGGAGCGGAAGGTGGCGTTGCGCAGGCGCACGGCGACGTTCTTCAACGGGCCGCTTTGTACCACGTACTTCAGTTCGGTGTTGCGTTCCCACTCCTTGCCCTCGCCACCGGCGGCGCGGCTGACGTTGTCGCCGTTGATGTAGCGGGTCATGAAGGTCAGGCCGGGGACGCCGAGGGCGGCGAAGTTGTAGTCGTAGCGTGCTTGCCACGAGCGTTCGTCGGCTCCGGCGAAGTCGTTGATCTGGACGAAGTTGACCAGGTACGGGTCGGCGCCATCGATGTAGGGGAATGCACTGTCGCCCGACAGTTGCTGCCAGGCGGCGCTGACCTTGTGCCCGCCCAGGCTGTAGCTGAGCATCGTGTTGAAGGTGGTGTTGTCGATCCGCCCGGCCTTGGCCGCGCCGGCATCGTCGCTGATCGCAAGGCGCACGTCGGCGCCGAAGGTGCCCGGGCCCCACGGTTGGGTGGCGAGCATGCCGATGAAGTGCTGGCGGTAGATGTCGTCGAGCTGGGCGAAGTGGTAGCTGCCGGTGATGCGGTCGGTGAACGTGTAGTCCAGGCCGGCCAGGTCGAGGTTGTCGGCGCTGAAGGTGCCACCGAAGCGGCCGTTCTTGTTGTTGAGGGCCAGGTCTTCCCAGTTGGTGTCGTTACGGTCCTTGGCCTTGTCCAGGCGCCCGCCGGTGAAGGTAAGGCCCTTGATTTCCTGGGAGGTCAGCAGGCCGCCCTCGAAGGTTTGCGGCAGGATGCGGCCGTCGTTGGGCTGCAAGGTCGGAAGTTCTGGGATCAGGGTGCCGATCTTCAGTTCGGTCTTCGACACTTTCACCTTGCCGGTCAGGCCGAGCTTGGAATACTCGTCGGCGGCCTTGCCGTCATCGTGCGTCGGCAGCAGGCCGGTGTCGGTGCGGTCGGGGCTGGAGTCGAGCTTGATGCCCAGCATGCCCAGCGCATCCAGGCCGAAACCCACCGGGCCATCGGTGTAGCCGGACTCGAAGTTGAGCATGAAACCCTGGGCCCATTCGTCGCGCTTGGATTGTTGCGCACTGGTGCCGTCGCGGAAGTCGCGGTTGAAGTACATGTTGCGGGTTTCGAAGGTGGCCGTGCTGTCTTCGAAGAAGGCGGCCTGGCTCAGCGGGGCAACACCGGCAAGTGCAAGGGCGCAGGCGATGGCAGAAGGGCGTGCGGACAGGGAACGGCGAGGCGCGAACGCCTGAGGCTGCGATGACAGCATCGGGATGACTCCGTTTTTTGTTCTTATTCGTTGCACCTTGCTGGTGCTTTTTTCGGCGCGTGGAGCGACCGTGGTGCGATGCTAGGAAATGAACCTTTCGCTAACCTTTCAGCGTGAAAGGTTTGTTACAAGGGGCTTCACAGGCTTGATGACGGCGGTACACTCCGCGCCACCGCCCCACCCGAGCAGGGAGAATCCGATGCGTGTGCTGCTGGTCGAAGACCATCTGCAACTGGCCGAAAGCGTGGCCCAGGCCCTGAAAAGCCAAGGGCTGACCGTAGATGTGTTGCATGACGGCGTGGCTGCCGACCTGGCCCTGGCCAGCGAGGAATACGCCGTCGCCGTGCTCGATGTGGGCCTGCCGCGCATGGACGGCTTCGAGGTGCTGGCGCGCCTGCGCGGCCGGGGCAAGACCCTGCCGGTGCTGATGCTCACGGCACGCAGCGATGTGAAGGACCGCGTGCATGGCCTGAACCTTGGCGCCGACGATTATCTGGCCAAGCCTTTCGAGCTCACCGAACTGGAAGCACGGGTAAAGGCCCTGCTCAGGCGCAGCGTGCTCGGTGGCGAACGCCAGCAGCGTTGCGGGCCGCTGGTCTACGACCTGGACACCCGTCGCTTCAGTCTCGGCGAGAACAACCTGACCCTGACCTCGCGCGAACAGAGCGTGCTCGAGGCCTTGATCGCCCGCCCCGGTCGGGTGATGAGCAAGGAACAGCTGGCCGCCCAGGTGTTCGGCCTGGATGAAGAAGCCAGCCCCGACGCCATCGAAATCTACATCCACCGCTTGCGCAAGAAGCTCGATGCCTATCCGGTCGCCATCGTCACTTTCCGCGGCCTGGGTTACCTGCTCGAGCACCGTGATGCGTGATAACGGCAGCTTGCGCGGGCGGCTGCTGGGCAACCTGGCGCTGTTGCTGGTGGTGTTGATGCTGGCCAGCGGCCTGAGTGCCTACTGGAATGGTCGCGAAGCCGCCGATACCGCCTACGACCGCACCTTGCTGGCTTCGGCGCGGACCATCGCCGCCGGGCTGTCGCAGCGGGATGGCAGCCTCAGTGCCGATGTGCCCTACGTGGCGCTGGACACCTTCGCCTACGACAGCGCCGGGCGTATCTACTACCAGGTGCTGGACATCAATCAGAAGCTGATTTCCGGCTACGAGCACCTGCCACCACCGCCGCCCGGCACACCGCGCACCGACGACTATCCGGCACTGGCGCGCTTCTACGACGCCACCTACCTCGGCCAGGATGTGCGTGTGGTCAGCCTGCTGAAGGCAGTGAGCGAGCCGAACATGAACGGCATGGCGGAAATCCGCGTGGCCGAGACCGAAGAGGCGCGGGTGCGCATGGCCCGCGGGCTGATGGCCGACACCTTGCTGCGCCTGGGCATGCTGGCGCTGGGCGCGCTGGTGATGGTGTGGTTTGCGGTGAGCGCGGCGTTGCGCCCGCTGGAGCGCCTGCGCACGGCGGTTGAGGAGCGTCAGCCGGATGATTTGCGGGCGCTGCCCGTGGTGCAGGTGCAGCGCGAGCTGAGCCCACTGGTGCGTGCCTTGAACCACTTCACCGAGCGTTTGCGCGGGCAGTTCGAGCGCCAGGCGCAGTTCATCGCCGAGGCTGCCCACGAACTGCGCACGCCGCTGGCGGCGCTGAAGGCGCGGGTCGAGCTGGGGTTGCGGTCGCAGCAGCCTGAAGAGTGGCGGCAGACTCTGGAGTCGGCCGCACAGGGTACCGACCGCCTGACGCATCTGGCCAATCAGTTGTTGTCGCTGGCGCGGGTTGAAAACGGTGCCCGGGCGATTGCCGAAGGCGGTGCCCAGCGCCTGGACCTGAGCCAGCTGGCCCGTGAACTGGGCATGGCCATGGCGCCGTTGGCGTACAACCGGGGCGTAGCCTTGGCGCTGGAAGCCGAGGCGCCAGTGTGGTTGAAAGGCGAGCCGACGTTGCTAAACGAGCTGCTCAGCAACCTGGTGGACAATGCGCTGGCGCACACTCCCGCGGGCGGCAACGTGATTCTGCGGGTGTTGGCGCCGGCGGTGCTGGAGGTCGAAGACGATGGACCCGGGATTCCCGAAGATGAGCGCGAACGTGTGTTCGAGCGTTTCTATCGGCGGGGAGTGCAGGGCAGCGGGCTGGGCTTGGCCATTGTCGGTGAGATCTGCAGGGCGCACCTGGCGCAGATCAGCCTGCATGATGGTGAAAAGGGCGGGTTGAAGGTGAGGGTGAGTTTCATCGCCGACTGATCTTTATCCTGCACGGGCCTCTTCGCGGGTAAACCCGCTCCCACAGGTACAGCGCAAACCTAAGGCCTGCGGTGTCTCTGTGGGAGCGGGTTTACCCGCGAAGAGGCCAGTGCAGGCAGCAAAAGTCAGCGCAACATGCTCCGAGCTTCCAGCAACTCGGCAATCTCCAGTTCCGTCCCGTACGGCAATCCAAGGTGCCGATAGGCCGGCAGCGCCGGCAAGGGTCGGCTGCGCCCGCGCTGGCTAAGGCACTTGGCGATCTGTACCACATCGATGTAATCGACCTTGTCGGTGCGCCGGTCCAGGTCTTGCACCTGGCTTGGCAGGTTGACCAATTGCTCGGGAAACTCCCACGAAGACAGAATCTTGTCCCCCAGCACCGGCTGGATCTGCTCGATCACATAGTGCAGGCAGACCGGGTCGGAAAGCAGCTCGTTGTGCTCTTCGGCGTAGATCAGCACCGGCAGCGCGCCGATCTGGTTGACCAGCCCGCCGAGGGTTGCCTGGTCAGGTTTGAGCTGCGTGAAGCGGCGGCACAGTTCATAACTGACGCCTGCCACTTCAAGGCTGTTCGACCAGATATCCCGTAGCTTTTGCTCAACCGCAGACGAGCGGGCATGGAAGATCTGTTCGATCACCAGGCCGATGGCCAGGTTGCAGCTGTAGTTGATGCCCAGGCGCGTGATGGCCGTGTGCAAGTCGGTGACTTCGACCGCTGCGCGCAACAGCGGGCTGTTGACCACCTTGATCAGGCGCGCCGAAAGGGCAGCGTCGCGCCCGATCACCTTGCTCAGAGCGGCAACGCTGATTTCACTGTCTTCAGCCGCCTCGCGAATGCTCAGGGCAACCTCGGGCAGGGTTGGCAGGACCAGGTCATCGTTGTCGATGGCAGCCAGCAACTGCGCTTGAACCATCTCGGCCAGCTTGTTCATGAACGTCTCAACGGCAAGGGTGGTGCACTGTTCAGCGCTGGATTTCCCGGTCGCGGTCCAGCTCGTACGGCAGGGTCAGTACCTGCAGGCGCGGGCCTTCCAGGCTGCCCAGGTGCAGGTTGTCGTCCTCTACCGATTCAGCGCTCAGCACTGCCAGCAGCTCGCAACCCTGGCCGGTGCTCGCGGCGATTACCACCTCGCCAACCGACGAGCCGTGGGTCGGCGAGAAGATTTCCGTACCGGGTGCCGGAATACCCTGCTGCTCGAGCGCCAGGCGGTACTGGCGGCGCTTGAGCTTGCCCAGGTACTGCATGCGCGCGACGATTTCCTGGCCGGTGTAGCAGCCCTTCTTGAAGCTCACGCCATCGACAGCCTGCAGGTTGATCATCTGCGGGATGAACAGCTCACGGGTCGGGCCCATGACCTGGCCGATACCGGCGCGCACCTGCCCAAGCATCCAGTCGTTGAGGTTGCCTTCCGGCAACGTGGCTGCCAGCTGTTGGCGAACGCTGGCGGCCTGATCTGCCGGTACCCAGAGCTCCACGCGGCCTGCGCTGACGGCAATGGCGATCAGGCCATCATGGCGTACGGTGCTCCCTGCTGCAGCCGGAACCTCCAGCCCCAATGCCTGCAGCGCGGCGGCGCCACCTTGCAGGCCGAAGCGTGCCCAGGCCTCGCTCTCGTCAGTGAGCGTGGCCTTGGAAAACACGGCGTACTTCTTCAGGTCGGCCAGTTGCATCTCCAGCAGCTCGCTGGCCATGGCCAGCAGGTAGCCATTGCCCTCGGGCAGGATGCGGAAGCTGGACTGCATGCGCCCCTTGACCATGCAGCGGGCGCCGAGGCTGGCGTGCTCGGGGCTGAGGTAGTTGATGTTGCAGGTCAGCTGGCCCTGCAGGAACTTGCCGGCGTCGGAGCCGCGGACGGCGAGGATGCCCTCGTGGGACAGGGGGCTGAAGAAAGCGGAATCGGCCATGGGTCATCGCGGTGGCTAAAGACTGGCGGCCATCATAGAACGCCAGTAACAAAATAGGTAGGTGACTAGACCAACGCCCTGTGCCGCTTCGTTCACTGCGCGGTATACTGCGCGACCATTCGAGGAGGGCCCCATGGTCGAACAAACTGAACTCAACCGGCTTTTCTGGCACAGCCGCCGCGGCATGCTGGAACTGGACGTACTGCTGGTGCCATTCACCCAGGAGGTCTACCCGACCCTGAGCGAAGCCGACCGCGAACTTTATGTCCGCCTGTTGAGCTGTGAAGACCAGGACATGTTCGGCTGGTTCATGGAGCGTACCGAGTCGGAAGACCCGGAGCTGCAGCGCATGGTCCGCATCATTCTGGACCGTGTCCAGCCCAAGTGAGTTTTTCGAGTGCCGTTGGCAGGGCTCGCGCCTGTTGCTGGCGGCCTACCTGGGTTGCCAGGTGCTGGCGCTACTGGTCTTGTGGCTGAGCGCGCTGCCCGGGTGGCTTGGCCTTTGTGTTCTTTGCGCTTGTATTGCCCACGCCTGCTGGGCCATTCCCCGCCGCATTCTGCTGACTGACGCCCATGCCGTTACCGGCCTGCGCCGTGACCCTTCGGGCTGGCGCGTGTTCAACCGGGCGCAAGGCTGGCAGCCGGTTCGTTTGTGCCGCGACAGTGTGGCGCTGCCGGGGTTGGTGGTGTTGCGGTTCGTCAGGGCAGGGCACTGGCTTGGCGAGAGCCAGTGCATACCTCGAGATGCCCTGGGGCCTGACCTGCACCGGCGTTTGCGGGTGAGGCTGAAGTACAGCCGGCGCCGGTTCGACAGCTGTATCAAATCGGGCTGAGGATGGTGTCCTTGGCCTCGGGCAGCATCCCTGGGTAATCCAGCGTGTAATGCAGCCCGCGGCTCTCCTTGCGCTGCATTGCCGAACGGATCATCAGCTCCGCCACCTGGGCCAGGTTGCGCAGTTCGATCAGGTCGCGGCTGACCTTGTAGTTGCTGTAGAACTCGTCGATCTCGTCGAGCAGCAGGCGAACGCGGTGTTCGGCGCGCTGCAGGCGTTTGCTGGTGCGCACGATACCCACGTAGTCCCACATGAAGCGCCGCAGCTCGTCCCAGTTGTGCGCGATGATCACGTCTTCGTCCGAGTCGGTCACCTGGCTGGCATCCCAGCAGGGCAGGGCCCGGGGCATGGTGATCTGGTCCAGGTGCGCTTCGATGTCCGCTGCTGCGGCGCGACCATAGACAAAGCACTCCAGCAGTGAGTTGCTGGCCATGCGGTTGGCGCCATGCAAGCCGGTGAAACTGGTTTCGCCGATAGCGTACAGGCCGGGTACATCGGTATGGCCGCGGTCGTCGACCATCACACCGCCACAGGTGTAATGCGCCGCCGGAACCACCGGGATCGGCTGGCGAGTGATGTCGATGCCAAAAGCCAGGCAACGCTCGTAGACGGTCGGGAAATGGCTCTTGATGAAGTCGGCCGGCTTGTGAGTGATGTCCAGGTAGACACAATCGACGCCCAGACGCTTCATTTCATGGTCGATGGCGCGGGCGACGATGTCGCGAGGGGCCAGCTCTTCTCGCGGGTCGAAGCGCGGCATGAAGCGCTCGCCATTGGGCAGGCGCAACAACGCACCTTCGCCACGCAAGGCCTCGGTGACCAGGAAGCTCTTGGCCTGCGGGTGATACAGGCAGGTCGGGTGGAACTGGTTGAATTCCAGGTTGGCTACCCGGCAGCCTGCGCGCCAGGCCATGGCGATGCCATCACCGCAGGCGCCGTCGGGGTTGCTGGTATAGAGGTACACCTTGGCCGCGCCGCCGGTGGCCAGCACGGTGAAGCGTGCGCCGAAGGTATCGACTTCGCCACTGTTACGGTTCAGTACATAGGCACCCAGGCAACGATCCCCCGCCAGGCCCAGGCGGCGTTCGGTGATCAGGTCGACCGCCACGCGCTGCTCCAGCAACTCGATGTTCGCGCGCTTGCGGGCTTGTTCCAGCAAGGTGGTGAAAATCGCCGCACCGGTGGCGTCGGCAGCATGGATGATGCGCCGGTGGCTGTGGCCACCCTCGCGGGTGAGGTGAAATTCGAAACCGCCATCATCGACGCTGTAGTGTTCATCGCGGGTAAAAGGTACGCCTTGCTCGATGAGCCATTCGATGGCTTCACGGCTGTGCTCGACGGTAAAGCGCACCGCCTCTTCGTGGCACAGGCCGCCACCGGCATTGAGGGTGTCCTCGACATGCGACTGCACGGTGTCGGTATTGTCCAGCACGGCTGCGACCCCACCTTGGGCCCAGAAGGTCGAACCGTTGGCCAGGTCGCCCTTGCTCAGCACGGCAATGCGCAAGTGGCCAGGAAGGTTAAGTGCCAGGCTCAGACCGGCTGCGCCGCTGCCGATCACCAGGACATCATGTTGGAATTGTTGGCTCATGTCGGGACACTAGTAATCTTTGGAAAGGGCGCGGCACAATAGTCACGTGCAGATGGCAATGTGAAACTATCGTGATTGCTGGCCGGGTTGCCTTTATAGCAGCCTGCGGCAGCCAATTTCCATGCCAGTTGGGACGTTGCGTCAATCTTTGCGGGAACTTTCCGACACGGCCGGAAATCCTATGAAGGCTGTCCGCACGCCACAATTTGCCGCGGCGACGCGGGGCGGCAGCTCTATCCGGGCTGACACCTGCGTATTCGAAACCTGATTATCGACGCAGCGGGCCGTGACCGCGCCGCGTCTTTCGTGCGAGCCGACCAAGGGCCGCAGGAAACTTGCTTGGAGGGGAGAACTTTTGCGCAAAGCCCGAGTCTATGGTTGCAAGCCCGAACAAAGGCTGTTGCCACGCTCCTTCGAGTTCACTGAGGAGTGTTCATGCTAACCCAGGAAGAGGATCAGCAGCTTGTCGAGCGTGTGCAACGCGGGGACAGGCGAGCGTTCGATCTGTTGGTGCTGAAGTATCAGCACAAGATTCTAGGGTTGATCGTGCGGTTCGTTCACGACACCCACGAGGCCCAGGATGTGGCGCAGGAAGCCTTTATCAAGGCCTACCGTGCGCTTGGCAATTTTCGCGGTGACAGTGCGTTTTATACGTGGCTGTACCGCATCGCCATCAACACGGCGAAGAACTACCTGGTGTCCCGTGGAAGACGGCCACCAGACAGTGATGTGAGCTCCGAGGATGCGGAGTTTTACGACGGCGATCATGGTCTCAAGGATCTCGAGTCCCCAGAGCGCTCGTTGTTGCGGGATGAAATCGAAGGCACTGTCCATCGCACCATCCAGCAACTGCCCGAAGATCTGCGCACGGCTTTGACCCTGCGTGAATTTGACGGATTGAGTTACGAAGACATTGCCAGCGTCATGCAATGTCCGGTGGGTACCGTGCGCTCTCGAATCTTCCGCGCTCGGGAGGCCATAGACAAAGCCCTGCAGCCGTTGTTGCAGGAAACCTGAGACAGCGGCGACAGCCAAGAGAGGAACCGCCATGAGTCGTGAAGCTTTGCAGGAATCGCTGTCCGCGGTGATGGATAACGAAGCGGACGAACTGGAATTGCGTCGGGTGTTGAATGCCGTCGACGATGCCGAAACCCGTGCCACCTGGTCGCGTTACCAGGTAGCCCGCGCAGCGATGCACAAGGAACTGCTGCTGCCCAAACTGGATATCGCCTCGGCGGTCTCCGCCGCGCTGGCTGATGAAGCCGTGCCGGCCAAGGTCAAGCAGGGCCCGTGGCGCAGCATTGGCCGCCTGGCCGTCGCTGCCTCGGTCACCGTAGCGGTGCTGGCTGGTGTGCGTATGTACAACCAGGACGAAATCACCGGTGCCGAGCTGGCTGCCCAGCAGCCTGCACAACAAGGCCTGAGCATGCCACAAAGTCAGGGGCCGGCGGTTTTGGCAGGCTATAGTGAAAGCAGTGAGCAACCGACCGGGCCGATGGCCAACGGCGTGCTGCAGAACCAGGCCGGCTGGGATCAGCGTCTGCCAGGTTACCTGCGCCAGCACGCGCAGGAATCCGCGCTCAAGGGCACTGAAACCGCCCTGCCGTATGCCCGCGCCGCCAGCCTGGAAAACCGCTAAGTAAGGAGGATCATGCGCGCGCTACCTCTCCTGTCGCTGCTGATAGGCAGCTGCATGACGGTGCCAGCGTTGGCGGCCAACTCATCGCCTGAGGCGAACGAATGGCTGAACAAGCTGGCACAGGCCGAGCAAAAGCAAAGTTACCAGGGCTCCTTCGTCTACGAACGTAACGGCAGCTTCTCTTCCCACGATATCTGGCATCGCGTTCAGGACGGCAAGGTCAGCGAGCGGCTTTTGCAGCTCGATGGTGCCGCCCAGGAAATCGTGCGCGTGGATGGCAAGGTGCAGTGCGTGAGTGGTGCCCTGGCAGGCGGGGCTGATGGGGTGACCAACCCGCCTGACGCCGCGCAGCGCTCGCTCGATCCCCTCAAACTGATGAGCTGGTACGACCTGAGCGTGGCGGGCAGGTCACGGGTCGCTGACCGCGACGCCGTGATTGTCACGCTGACGCCCCGCGACCAGCATCGCTACGCTTTCGAACTCCATCTGGACCGCCGCACCGGCCTGCCACTGCGTTCATTGATGCTCAATGACAAGGGGCAGTTGCTCGAGCGCTTCCAGATGACCCGTCTGGATACCGACCACCTGCCCAGTGATCATGACCTGCAAGCCAGTGCCGCCTGCAAGCCGATCGAGCGTGCGGCCAGCAGCGCAAGTGAGGCCGTTGCCGGTTGGCGTTCAGACTGGCTGCCGCCCGGGTTTGAACTGATCAACAGTACGGTGCGGCGTGACCCTGAGCGCAACAGTTCGATCAGCAGCCTGATGTATGACGATGGCCTGGCACGTTTCTCGGTGTTCCTCGAGCCCGTGAAGGATGATGCCGGTGCCGATGTGCGTACCCAGCTTGGCCCGACGTCGGCCGTTTCGCGCCGGTTGAACACGCCCAAGGGCAAGGTGCAGGTCACCGTGGTCGGCGAGATTCCGCTGGGTACGGCAGAACGTGTCGCGTTGTCGATGCGCCCTCAGGACGCCCAGGCGCGCCAGTAATGGCGCGCTCTTGCGGGCCGGCTCAAGGGCAATGCACAGGCGATCGGGCATGCGGCTGAAATGAAATTAAAGCATTGTCATTTGCAATCCTTCGGCAAATTTTCTATAGGTCAGGCTTCTAGGAGTCTGGCCTTTCCTGCTTTGGGCAGGGCTATTTCCAACTACCGCTCGTTGTGACGGGAGCCGTATGTCAATACCACGCTTGAAATCCTACCTAACGATGTTCGCCGCCGTGCTGATGCTCGGCCAGGTGCTCAGCGCCCAGGCCGAGGAAGCCCTGCCGGACTTCACTACCCTGGTCGAGCAGGCCTCGCCTGCGGTCGTCAACATCAGTACCAAGCAGAAGCTGCCAGACCGCGTCGCCGCTGGGCAGATGCCGGACCTTGAAGGCCTGCCACCGATGTTCCGCGAATTCTTCGAACGCAACATGCCGCAGCAGCCCCGTTCGCCACGTGGTGATCGCCAGCGCGAGGCCATGTCGCTGGGTTCGGGCTTCATCATTTCCAGCGATGGCTATGTACTGACCAACAACCACGTGGTTGCCGATGCCGACGAGATCATTGTCCGCCTGTCGGATCGCAGTGAGTTGCAGGCCAAGCTGATCGGCACCGACCCGCGCACCGACGTGGCCCTGCTGAAGGTCGAGGGCAAGAACCTGCCGACCGTCAAGCTGGGTGATTCGGAGAAGCTCAAGGTCGGTGAATGGGTGTTGGCCATCGGCTCGCCGTTCGGCTTCGACCATTCGGTGACCAAAGGTATCGTCAGTGCCAAGGGTCGGACCCTGCCAAACGACACCTATGTACCGTTCATCCAGACCGACGTGGCCATCAACCCGGGTAACTCCGGCGGCCCGTTGTTCAACATGAAGGGCGAAGTTGTCGGTATCAACTCGCAGATCTTCACCCGTTCCGGCGGCTTCATGGGCCTGTCCTTCGCCATCCCGATCGACGTGGCCATCGATGTGTCCAACCAGCTGAAGAAGGACGGCAAGGTCAGCCGCGGCTGGCTGGGCGTGGTGATTCAGGAGGTCAACAAGGACCTGGCTGAATCGTTCGGTCTCGACAAGCCGGCTGGCGCCCTGGTGGCGCAGGTGCTGGAAAACGGTCCGGCAGCCAAAGGTGGCCTGCAGGTGGGTGACGTGATCCTGAGCATGAACGGCCAGCCGATCGTCATGTCGGCTGACCTGCCACACCTGGTCGGCAGCCTGAAGGACGGCGAGAAGGCCAAGCTCGAGATCATCCGCAACGGCAAGCGCCAGACCCTGGACGTCGCCGTTGGCCCGATGCCGGATGACGATGCCGACATCGCTGCAGGCAGCGGCGCTGAAGGCGGCGCCGAGCGCAACAGCAACCGCTTGGGTGTGTCGGTCTCGGACCTCACCGCCGAGCAGAAGAAAACCCTGGAGCTGAAGGGCGGTGTGGTCATCAAGGAAGTCCAGGATGGCCCGGCTGCGATGATCGGGCTGCGCCCGGGTGACGTCATCAGCCACCTGAACAACCAGGCGGTCGTTTCGGCCAAGCAGTTCACCGAAATCGCCAAGGACCTGCCGAAGAACCGTTCGGTGTCGATGCGCGTGCTGCGTCAGGGCCGTGCCAGCTTCATCACCTTCAAACTCGCTGAATAAGCGGGCTCAAGGGTAGGAAAGGGCAGCTTCGGCTGCCCTTTTTCATGAAAGTTCACAATTGCGGATGCAAATGCTGTGTACAGTCCGATAGAGGAATCTCCCATAACCCACCGGCTTAAGGTACAATTCCCGGCTATTTTTCGGCGGGCGTCCGGCTCGCAGCCTTTTCCGAGTGTTGACCCGTGAGTGATTTGAGTCATATCCGCAATTTCTCCATCATCGCCCACATCGACCATGGCAAGTCGACGCTGGCCGACCGTTTCATTCAAATGTGCGGTGGCCTGTCGGCGCGCGAAATGGAAGCCCAGGTACTGGACTCCATGGACCTGGAGCGCGAACGCGGTATCACCATCAAGGCCCACAGCGTCACGCTCAACTACAAGGCGCAGGACGGCAAGGTCTACCAGCTGAACTTCATCGACACCCCCGGCCACGTCGACTTCACCTACGAAGTCTCGCGCTCGCTGGCGGCCTGTGAAGGTGCGCTGCTGGTGGTAGACGCCGGCCAGGGCGTCGAAGCCCAGTCCGTGGCCAACTGCTACACCGCCATCGAGCAGGGCCTGGAGGTCATGCCGGTCCTCAACAAGATGGACCTGCCGCAGGCCGACCCGGACCGCGTCAAGGACGAGATCGAGAAGATCATCGGCATCGACGCCACCGACGCCGTGGCCTGCAGTGCCAAGAGCGGCATGGGCGTGGACGAGGTGCTCGAGCGCCTGGTACAGACCATCCCCGCGCCGCAAGGCGATATCGAAGCGCCGCTGCAGGCGTTGATCATCGACTCCTGGTTCGACAACTACCTGGGCGTTGTCTCGCTGGTGCGTGTGCGCCACGGCCGCGTCAAGAAAGGCGACAAGATCCTGGTCAAGTCCACCGGCAAGGTGCACCTGGTCGACAGCGTCGGTGTGTTCACCCCGAAGCACACCCAGACCGCTGACCTGAAGGCCGGCGAAGTAGGCTTCATCATCGCCAGCATCAAGGACATTCACGGTGCGCCGGTGGGTGACACCCTGACCCTGTCCACCACCCCCGAAGTTGAAGTGCTGCCAGGCTTCAAGAAGATTCAGCCGCAGGTCTACGCCGGCCTGTTCCCGGTCAGCTCCGACGACTTCGAGGACTTCCGCGACGCCCTGCAGAAGCTGACCCTCAACGACTCGTCGCTGCAATACATGCCGGAAAGCTCTGACGCCCTGGGCTTCGGCTTCCGTTGCGGCTTCCTCGGCATGCTGCACATGGAGATCATCCAGGAGCGCCTGGAGCGCGAATACGACCTGGACCTGATCACCACCGCGCCAAGCGTGATCTACGAGCTCGAACTCAAGACCGGTGAGACCATCGTCGTCGATAACCCGTCGAAGCTGCCGGATGTTTCGGCCGTGGCAGATTTCCGCGAGCCGATCGTTACCGCGACCATTCTGGTGCCGCAGGAGCACCTGGGTAACGTCATCACCCTGTGCATCGAGAAGCGTGGCGTGCAGCGCGACATGCAGTTCCTCGGCAGCCAGGTGCAGGTGCGCTATGACATGCCGATGAACGAAGTGGTACTGGACTTCTTCGACCGCCTGAAGTCCACCAGCCGCGGCTATGCTTCGCTGGACTATCATTTCGATCGCTACCAGTCGGCCAACCTGGTCAAGCTGGATGTACTGATCAACGGCGACAAGGTCGATGCCCTGGCATTGATCGTGCACCGCGACAACGCGGCTTACAAAGGCCGTGCGTTGACCGAGAAGATGAAGGAGCTGATCCCTCGGCAGATGTTCGACGTGGCGATCCAGGCAGCCATTGGCGGCCAGATCATTGCGCGGACGACCGTCAAGGCACTCAGAAAGAACGTACTGGCCAAGTGCTACGGTGGTGACGTCAGCCGTAAGAAGAAACTGCTGGAGAAGCAGAAGGCCGGTAAGAAACGCATGAAGCAGGTGGGCAACGTGGAGATTCCACAGGAAGCCTTCCTCGCCGTGCTCAGGTTGGATAGCTAGGTCCTATGTCGCTAAATTTCCCGCTGTTGCTAGTCATCGCCGTCTTCGTCTGCGGTCTGCTGGGCTTGATCGATCTGCTGTTCCTGGCTCCGCGCCGGCGGGCAGCGATCGCCACCTACCAGGGCAGCGTCACCCAGCCAGAAATGGCGGTGGTCGAGCGCCTGAGCAAGGAGCCGCTGCTGGTCGAGTACGGTAAGTCGTTCTTCCCGGTGCTGTTCATCGTGCTGGTACTGCGCTCGTTCCTGGTCGAGCCGTTCCAGATCCCTTCGGGCTCGATGAAGCCGACCCTGGAAGTAGGCGATTTCATCCTGGTGAACAAGTTCTCCTACGGCATTCGTCTGCCGGTGATCGACAAGAAGGTCATCGAGGTCGGTGACCCGCAACGCGGCGATGTCATGGTGTTCCGCTACCCAAGCGACCCGAACGTCAACTACATCAAGCGCGTGGTCGGCTTGCCGGGCGACAAGATCAGCTACACCAGCGACAAGCGTCTGTTCGTCAACGGCCAGCCGATCGCCGAGCAACTGGTCGGCGCCGAGCCAGGTACCTTGGGCAGCGCCGAGCTGTACAAGGAAAAACTCGGCGAAGCCGAGCACCTGATCCGCAAGGAGATGACCCGTTATCGCATGCCGCCGGACCAGCAATGGACAGTGCCGGCCGGCCATTACTTCATGATGGGCGACAACCGCGACAACTCCAACGACAGCCGTTACTGGGATGACCCGAAAATCCCGAAAGCGCTGCACGGCATGGTTCCGGACCGGAACATCGTCGGCAAGGCCTTCGCGGTATGGATGAGCTGGCCAGAGCCAAAACTCAGCCACTTGCCCAACCTGTCGCGGGTCGGCCTGATCCATTGATACCCTTCGGCGCTGTCCTGCAGACAGCGCCGAATGCATTTCTGACATAGGCTGTGTTCTCAGGGATCGAGAGATTCGTCGAACACCGCGACGGACCACAGCCAAACAGTCTTTCAGGATGTTGATTTGAACAACGCGTTGAACAACCAACGGGTGGCTGCATGAGTGCTTCCCTTGCCCGTCTCGAGCGCAAGCTCGGCTACACCTTCAAGAACCAGGAGCAGATGCTGCTGGCCCTGACTCACCGCAGCTACGCCGGGCGCAAC
The DNA here is from genome assembly GCF_001320205.1 of Pseudomonas sp. NBRC 111123. NCBI lineage: Bacteria > Pseudomonadati > Pseudomonadota > Gammaproteobacteria > Pseudomonadales > Pseudomonadaceae > Pseudomonas > Pseudomonas sp. NBRC 111123. The sequence continues at coordinate 88,767 of NZ_BCAZ01000004.1, read as the reverse complement.
AACGAGCGCCTGGAGTTCCTCGGTGACGCCATTCTCAACTTCGTCGCCGGCGAGGCGCTGTTCGAGCGCTTCCCGCAGGCCCGCGAAGGCCAGCTGTCGCGCCTGCGCGCCCGCCTGGTCAAGGGCGAGACCCTGGCCCGACTGGCCCGTGGTTTCGACCTGGGCGATTACCTGCGCCTGGGCTCGGGTGAGCTCAAGAGCGGTGGCTTCCGCCGTGAATCGATCCTCGCCGACGCCCTGGAGGCGCTGATCGGGGCAATCTATCTGGACGCGGACATGCAGACCGCGCGCGAGCGTGTCCTCGCCTGGCTGACCGACGAGTTCGAAGGCCTGACCCTCGTCGACACCAACAAGGACCCGAAAACCCGCCTGCAGGAGTTCCTGCAATCGCGCAGCTGCGAGTTGCCGCGTTACGAGGTGGTCGACATCCAGGGCGAACCGCACTGCCGTACCTTCTTCGTCGAATGCGAAGTGGTGCTGCTGAACAACAAGAGCCGTGGCCAGGGCGTCAGCCGGCGTATCGCCGAGCAAGTCGCCGCCGCTGCTGCATTGATCGCCCTGGGCGTGGAGAATGGCAATGACTGATAACAATCCGACCCGCTGCGGTTACGTGGCCATCGTCGGCCGCCCGAACGTGGGCAAGTCGACCCTGCTCAACCACATCCTCGGCCAGAAGCTGGCAATCACCTCGCGCAAGCCGCAGACCACCCGCCACAACATGCTCGGCATCAAGACCGAGGGGGATGTGCAGGCGATTTACGTGGACACCCCGGGCATGCACAAGGCCAACGACAAGGCCTTGAACCGCTACATGAACCGCAACGCCTCGGCGGCCCTGAAGGACGTCGACGTGGTGATCTTCGTGGTCGACCGCACCAAATGGACCGACGAGGACCAACTGGTGCTCGAGCGGGTGCAGTACGTGACCGGCCCGCTTATCATTGCGGTCAACAAGACCGACCGCATGGAAGAGAAGGCCGAGTTGATCCCGCACCTGCAGTGGTTGCAGGAGCAGCTGCCGAACGCTGAGGTGATGCCGATTTCCGCGCAGCAGGGCCACAACCTGGAAGCGCTGGAAGCCCAGATCGCCAAGCACCTGCCGGAAAACGATCACTTCTTCCCGGAAGACCAGATCACCGACCGCAGCAGCCGCTTCCTCGCCGCCGAACTGGTGCGCGAGAAGATCATGCGCCAGCTGGGGGCAGAGCTGCCGTACCAGATCACCGTGGAAATCGAAGAGTTCAAGCAGCAGGGCCACGTGCTGCACATCCATGCACTGATCCTGGTCGAGCGTGATGGCCAGAAGAAAATCATCATTGGTGACAAGGGCGAGCGTATCAAACGCATTGGCTCTGAAGCGCGCAAGGACATGGAGGTGCTGTTCGACTCCAAGGTCATGCTCAACCTCTGGGTCAAGGTCAAAGGCGGCTGGTCCGACGACGAACGCGCCCTGCGTTCGCTGGGCTACGGCGACCTCTAAGCCGCTGCGCGCACTCCTGTAGGAGTGGCCTTGTGTCGCGAAAGGGGCGCGTAGCGGGCCCCAAGATCTCGATTGGCACACAGATTTTGGGGCTGCTGCGCAGCCCTTTCGCGACACAAGGCCGCTCCTGCAGAGGTCGCGTCAAGCCCGGGCTCAGATATCGTAAATGGACCAACCCACCCCCCAGCCGGCCTATGTCCTGCACAGCCGCGCCTACAAGGAAACCAGTGCACTGGTGGATTTCTTCACGCCGCAGGGGCGCGTGCGTGCGGTGCTGCGCCGTGCACGCGGCAAGGGTGGCAGCCTGGTGCGGCCGTTCGTACCGCTGGAAGTGGAACTGTTCGGCAAGGGCGAGCTGAAGAACGTCAGGCGCCTGGACACCGTCGGCATCGCCGCCTGGCTCAATGGTGACGCGCTGTTCAGCGGCCTCTACCTCAACGAACTGCTGATGCGCCTGCTGCCCGCCGAGGCGCCGCAGCCGGAGCTGTTCGAGCAGTACGCCCTGACCCTGCAGGCATTGGCCGAGGGCAGGCCGCTGGAGCCGCTGCTGCGCTCATTCGAATGGCGGCTGCTGGAAGACCTGGGCTACACCTTTTCGCTCAGCCACGATATCAACGACGACCCGGTCGAAGCCGACGGCCTGTACCGCCTGCGGGTCGATGCCGGCCTGGAGCGCGTGTACCTGGCCCAGCCTGGCCTGTTCAATGGCACCGAGCTGCTGGCCCTGGCCCAGGCCGACTGGGACGCACCAGGCGCCTTGCTGGCGGCCAAGCGCCTGATGCGCCAGGCATTGGCGGTGCACTTGGGGCCAAAACCGCTGGTAAGCCGGGAACTGTTTCGCAAGCGCTGAGCACGTCGTATGCTGTGTGGCTCAAACTTCAGGAGAGCCTTTCGTGACTCACAGCAACCGCATGCTTCTTGGCGTCAACATCGACCACGTAGCGACCCTGCGCCAGGCCCGCGGCACCCGCTACCCGGACCCGGTCAAGGCTGCACTGGATGCCGAGGAAGCAGGCGCCGATGGCATCACCGTGCACCTGCGTGAAGATCGCCGGCACATCCAGGAGCGCGACGTGGTGCTGCTCAAGGACGTGCTGCAGACGCGCATGAACTTCGAAATGGGCGTCACCGAAGAGATGATGGCCTTTGCCGAGAAAATCCGCCCGGCGCATATCTGCCTGGTCCCCGAGACCCGCCAGGAGCTGACCACCGAGGGTGGCCTGGATGTGGCAGGCCAGGAAGCGCGGATCAAGGCGGCGGTCGAGCGCTTGTCGCGTACCGGTGCTGAAGTGTCGCTGTTCATCGATGCCGACGAGCGGCAGATCGAGGCTTCGCGCCGTGTCGGTGCGCCGGCCATCGAGTTGCACACCGGGCGTTATGCCGATGCCGAAACGCCGACCGAAGTGGCCGAGGAGCTGCAACGCATCGTCGATGGGGTGGCGTTTGGCGTGGGCCAGGGGTTGATCGTCAATGCTGGCCATGGCCTGCATTACCACAACGTCGAGGCGGTGGCCGCGATCAAGGGCATCAATGAGCTGAACATCGGCCATGCGCTGGTTGCGCATGCCTTGTTCGTCGGCTTCAAGGCCGCTGTGGCCGAGATGAAGGCGTTGATCGTCGCGGCTTCGCGCTGATCCGTCGGTTGCTTGTACCGGCCCCTTCGCGGGTGAACCCGCTCCCACAGGGACAGCACTGCCCCAAGGTAATGTGCAGCACCTGTGGCAGCGGGTTCACCCGCGAAGAGGCCGGTGCAGGCAACGCTTCACTCTGCTTGAAACACCAGTGTGAAGCGAGTCGGCCCTGAAGGGCTGCTGCTTACCTCGACCCGCCCTCCATGCAGCTGCATGATCGATTTCACGATCGCCAACCCCAAGCCCGTCCCGCCCTCCAGCCGCGAACGCCCCGACCCCACGCGGTAGAAGCGCTCGAACAACTGCGGCCAGTGTTCTTCGGCAATGCCCGGCCCCTGATTCTCCACCCATATCAATACCTCGCTGGCCTGGCGCTCTATGCCCAGCTTCACCGCCTGTCCGTCTGGTCCGTGACGAATGGCATTGCTCAGCAAATTCGACAGCGCCCGCTGGAACATCAGGCGGTCTGCCAGCGCCGTACCCCAGCCCTGCAGGCGCAGCTCGATATGCTTCAACTCGGCACTGAAGGCAAACAGCTCGCTCACCTGCGCCGCTTCGTCCGCCAACGCCAGCGGCTTGAGCGCCACTTGTGCCTGCGGCTGGCTGACCTGAGCGAGGAACAGCATGTCGTTGATGATGCGGTTGAGCCGGGTCAGCTCCTCGATGCTGTCTTCCAGCACCTCCCGGTAGTTCTCGCTGTCACGCTCGCGGGCCAGGGTGACCTGGGTCTTGCCCATCAGGTTGCTCAGCGGCGTGCGCAGTTCGTGGGCCAGGTCGTCAGAGAACTGCGACAGCTGGCGTACACCTTGATCCAGGCGGTCGAGCATCACATTGATGCTGCGCGCCAGCTCTGCCAGTTCCAGGGGCAGCCCGGTGGCGGGCAGGCGGTGTTGCAGATCCTGGGCAGAGACCTGCCCGGCAATGCGGCGGAAGTGGCGCAGTGGCTTCAAGCCTCGTTGCATCAGCCACCAGGCGCCAGCGCCGATCAGCAGCAACAGCAATGGCAGGGCCAGCAGGGTCGAGTGCAGGTAGGCCTGAAGCAGGGCGTGGTCATCGGCCCGGTTGAGCGACATCATCACCCGCACCGGGGTGTCGTCGCGCAGGCGCATCTGGCGGGTGACGGTGAGGATCTGGTTGCCGCTGCTGTCACGCCATTCGTGGTAGTTCAGGCGTGCATCGGTGTGCAATTCACCGACACGGGATTCAAGCGCAGGGCCAAGGCTGAGCAGGTGCGGGTGGCGGCCCTCGAGGGCCAGTACGCTGAGGCTGAGGTTGTCGTGGCCCATCACCAGGTCGAGCAACGGATGAGCACGGCTGCCAAGGTCCTCGCTGCGCAAGTCGACTCGCAGGTTGTGTTCCACCTGCAACATCTTGCGCGCCAGGTCCTTGCGGGCGCGGCTGTCCAGTTCGTGGTCGAGGGCGAACACTGCGAGGCAGGCGAGCAGCAGCACCAGGGCGGCGCCCATCAGGGTCACACTCAGGCCCAGGCGTAGCGACAGGCTGGCGTGCTTCACACCCGGGCCTCGAGGACATAACCAACGCCGCGCAGGGTATGGATCAGCTTGTCGTCGAACGGATCGTCGATCTTTGCCCGTAGCCGGCGAATCGAGACTTCGACCACATTGGTGTCGCAATCGAAGTTCATGTCCCACACCAGCGAGATGATCTGCGTGCGCGATAGCACTTCGCCGCTCTGGCGCATCAGCAGGTGCAACAGGGCGAACTCCTTGGCGGTCAGGTCGATACGTTTGCCGGCGCGGTAGGCGCGGTGGCGGCCGGGGTCCAGCTCAAGGTCGGCGACGCGCAGGGTGCTCGGTTGCAGTTGCTGGTCGTTACGGCGCAGCAGGCTGCGAATGCGGGCCAGCAATTCGGGGAACTCGAACGGTTTGAGCAGATAATCGTCAGCGCCCAGATCCAGGCCTTTGACGCGGTCTGCCAGGCGACCATGGGCAGTGAGCATCATGATGCGCGTGGCCGCTTCGGCGCGCAGGCGCTGCAGCACCGTCCAGCCGTCAAGTTCGGGCAGGTTGACGTCGAGGATGATCAGGTCGTAGGGCTGCTGGCGTGCCAGGTGCAGGCCGTCGGTGCCGGTGTGGGCGCAGTCGACCACGTAGCCGTTTTCGCGCAGGCCTTGTTGCAGGTAGTCGGCGGTACGCAGTTCGTCCTCGATGATCAGTAGGCGCATGGGCGGGCTCGGTGTGCTGGAAAGGGCGGGATTCTCAAGCCTGGAGGGGCTTCAGGGTCAAGCCGCAGGATGTTACGGCATGCTAATGGCCCATCGGCGTAGATAACGGATTTGTAATCCCGGTGTTATCTGGCGGTTGGCCAAGGCTACCTTGCAAGACTGTAATGCCCGCCTCACCTTGGCGTTAGCTACCCTTGGATACGCTTGCCCTGTCTGATCGGTTATCAACGAGGCAAGCACGATGAACCTGACCAAATACCTGCTGCTGGCGACCCTTGCCCTGGGCAGCGCCAGCGTTTACGCCGAAGGCGGCGCCGAACGTTCCAAGGCGTTCTGGCAAGCGTTCCGCCAGGACCAGGAGCGCCTGCATGGCGACAAGCAACAGGCCATCGCCGAGCGCGAGCGCAAGGCACAGGAAAAGGCCCGCGAGGTGGCCAAGGACTGAGTGAGCAACAGCAGCTGTGCCAGCACTGCTCCCTGGCACAGCTGTGATTCAGGCGTCCATGTGGACGCCTTTTTTATTTGCGCGCCAGCAGCGTGGCGCGGCGCGGGGCCGGTAGGCCTTCGATGGTCTTGCTGTGGTCGTTCGGGTCGAGGAAATCGCCCAGCGACTGATAGCGCATCCATTCGGTGCTGCGCTGTTCCTCGACGCTGGTGACACTCACGTCCACGCAGCGCACATCAGTGAAACCGGCGCGGCGCAACCAGCGCTCCAGGGCCGGTACCGACGGCAGGTACCAGACGTTGCGCATCTGCGCGTAGCGGTCTTCGGGCACCAGCACCTGGTTTTCGTCGCCTTCGATCACCAGGGTTTCCAGCACCAGTTCGCCGCCTTTGACCAGGCAGTCCTTGAGCGCCAGCAAGTGCTCGATGGGCGAGCGGCGGTGGTAGAACACACCCATGGAGAACACTGTGTCGAAGCCTTCGAGGTTGGCCGGCAGCTCTTCCAGGGCGAACGGCAAGTGCCAGGCGGGCAGCTCGGGCAAATACTGCTGCACGGCTTGGAACTGGCAGAAGAACAGCCAGTTGGGGTCAACGCCGATGACCATGTCGGCGCCGGCACCCAGCATGCGCCACTGGTAGTAACCGTTGCCGCAGCCGACATCGAGCACGCGCTTGCCTTTGAGGTCCAGGTGCGGGCCGACCCGTGACCACTTCCAGTCCGAGCGCCATTCGGTGTCGACATGCACACCGAACAGGTCGAACGGCCCCTTGCGCCAGGGCGACAGGCCCATCAGCGCCTGGTGCACCTGTGCACGGGTGGCGTCATCGCAGTCGCAATCCAGGCGCAGGCCGTCGGCCAGGTCGATAACGCTCGGCTGCAGGGCCGGCAGCGCGTCCAGCGCGCCGCGCCAGCGGTCGAGGTCGCCATGGCCTTTTTCGAGCTTGGCTTCCAGTTGAGCTTGCAGGCCCTGGGACCAGGCAGCCAGGGGAGTGCCCGCCAGGCGGCGGACGAGGGGGGACAGATCGATCATGGCAAGGCTATCAGCGAGGCGAAGTTAAGGCATTGGAACCACGGCACCACCTTGGAGAAGCCGGCTGCGCGCAGGCGTTCTTCATGGGCTTCCAGGGTGTCGGGCTTCATCACGTTCTCAATGGCGCTGCGCTTCTGGGCGATTTCCAGTTCGCTGTAGCCATTGGCCCGCTTGAAGTCCAGGTGCAGTTCGTTGAGCAGGTTCTGCTCGTCGTCATCGGCGAAACGCAGTTTTTCCGAGAGGATCAGCGCGCCGCCGGGCAGTAGTGCCTGGCGGATCCGGCCGAGCAGCGCCAGGCGCTGTTCCGGTGCGATGAACTGCAGCGTGAAGTTCATCGCCACCACCGAGGCCGGTTCGAAGGGCAGGGTGAGGATGTCGGCGTCCAGTACTTCGACCGGCAGCAGTTCCTGGAACATCGAATCCTGGGCGGTGAGGTACTGGCGGCAACGTTCGACCATGGCCGCGGAATTGTCCACCGCGATTACCCGGCAGCCGTCGCTGCGCACATGGCGGCGCAGCGATTGGGTCACGGCCCCCAGGGAGGCCCCGAGATCGTACAGCGCAGTGTTTGGCTGGGCGAAGCGCGCAGCCAACACGCCGAGGTTCTCGACGATGGTCGGGTAACCGGGCACCGAGCGCTTGATCATGTCCGGGAACACGCGCACCACGTCTTCGTTGAACACGAAGTCGGGGACTTGCTCCAGGGGTTGGGCGAAAAGGCGGTCGGGTTGTTTGCTCACGGTGAATCCAGGCGGCTGGCGATATGCAGGGCCGGCATTCTAGCCAAACCGCAGCGCGGATGCATGGTTCGCTGACCAGCGCTGTGCGTTCAGTCGACGCGGATGGCGCAATCGAAGGTCTGTACCGGGCGTACTTCCGGGGCCCACGGTTGCTGGTAAACCAGCATCAGGTGGCCTTCACCGGCGGCACGGGCCTGGTAGCGCCAGGTCGAGATGCCTGAGCTGCCGACGATACCGGCGTCTTCGGGTGCACTGTAGACCTCGGGGCCCAGGCTTAGCAGCACGTTGGATGCCGGGTTCTGCACCAGCCAGCGGTAACCGGTGGTGGGGTTGCTGGGCAGGGTCAGGGTGAGGCTCTGGCCGACCTGCAGGCGCTTGGGGCATTCGCTTTCGGCGTCCAGTTCGACGGTTTGTTTGGGCTGCTGGGCGCAGGCGGCGAGCAGGGCGAAGCTCAGGGGAACGAGCAGACGAGGGGCAGTCATGGTGGCTCCAGAGGCTGACGATGGCCTGAGGATAACCGATGACTCGGTCCTGTGGGAGCGGCCTTGTGTCGCGAAAGGGCTGCCTAGCAGCCCCTACAATTAATGCACCGGTGCTGAAATCCCGGGGCCGCTTTGCGGCCCTTTCGCGACACAAGGCCGCTCCTGCAACAAGCGAGGCGGTGGGTCAGAACAAGACTTTGGCGACGTCCGTGAAGCGCTTGGCGAAATGCACGGTCATGCCTTCGCGCAGGTAGTCCGGCAGTTCCTCGAAATCACCACGGTTGGGTTCGGGCAGGATCAGCTCGAAAATCTTCTGGCGCCGCGCCGCGATCACTTTTTCGCGCACGCCGCCAATCGGCAGCACCTGGCCGGTGAGGGTCAGCTCGCCGGTCATGGCGACGCCTTTCTTCGGCGCCTGGTCGCGGGCCAGCGAAAGCAGCGCACTGGCCATGGTGATACCGGCACTTGGGCCATCCTTTGGCGTGGCGCCTTCAGGCACGTGCAGGTGAATGAACGCCTCATTGAAGAAGCCCGGGTCGCCGCCAAACTGCTTGAGGTTGGAACTGACGTAGCTGTAGGCGATTTCGGCGGACTCCTTCATCACATCGCCGAGCTTACCGGTGAGCTTGAAGCCGCGGTTCAGGGTATGGATGCGCGTCGCCTCGATCGGCAAGGTCGCGCCGCCCATGCTGGTCCAGGCAAGGCCTGTTATCACCCCTTTGCCAGCCAATACCTGCTCGCTGCGGAACACCGGCATGCCCAGGGCAGCCTCCAGATCCTTGTTGCCGATCTTGATCTTGGCATCCGGGGCTTCCAGCAACCTCACCACGGCCTTGCGCACCAGTTTGCCCAGCTGTTTTTCCAGCTGGCGCACGCCGGCTTCACGGGCATAGCCGTCGATTACCGTGCGCAGGGCGCTGTCGCTGATGCTCAGGCTGGTCTTGGCCACGCCGGCCTTTTCCAGCTGCTTGGGCCACAGGTGGCGCTTGGCGATGGCCAGCTTCTCTTCAGTGATGTAGCCAGACAGGCGGATCACTTCCATACGGTCGAGCAGCGGCCCTGGGATTGAGTCCAGGGTGTTGGCGGTGCACACGAACAGCACCTTGGACAGGTCCAGGCGCAGGTCCAGGTAGTGGTCGAGGAAGTCGACGTTCTGCTCCGGGTCGAGCGTTTCCAGCAGCGCCGAGGCCGGGTCGCCCTGGTAGCTCTGGCCCATCTTGTCGATCTCGTCGAGCATGATCACCGGGTTCATCACCTCGACCTCTTTCAGCGCCTGCACCAGCTTGCCTGGTTGGGCGCCGATGTAGGTGCGACGGTGGCCCTTGATCTCTGCCTCGTCGCGCATGCCACCCACGCTGAAGCGGTAGAACGGCCGGCCCAGGGATTCGGCGATCGACTTGCCGATGCTGGTCTTGCCCACCCCTGGCGGGCCCACCAGCAGCACGATCGAGCCGCTGATTTCGCCCTTCCAGGCGCCGACCGCGAGGAATTCGAGGATACGCTCCTTGATGTCGTCCAGCCCCGCGTGATGCTGGTCGAGCACCTTGCGCGCGTGCTTGAGGTCTAGCTTGTCCTTGCCGTACTGGCCCCAGGGCAGGGCGGTGGCCCATTCCAGGTAATTACGGGTGACCGCGTATTCGGGCGAGCCCGTCTCGAGAATGGCCAGCTTGCCCATTTCTTCGTCGATGCGTTTTTTCGCCTGGTCGGGCAGGGTCTTGCCGGCAAGGCGCTGCTCGAACTGTTCGAGGTCGGCGCTGCGATCGTCCTTGGTCAGGCCCAGCTCCTGCTGGATGACCTTGAGCTGCTCCTTGAGGAAGAACTCGCGCTGGTGTTCGCCGATCTGCCGATTCACTTCGGCGGAGATCTCGTTCTGCAGGCGCGCAACTTCGACCTCCTTGCGCAGCATCGGCAAGACCTTCTCCATGCGCTTGAGCATGGGCACGCAGTCGAGCACCTCTTGCAACTGGTTGCCGGTGGCAGAGGTGAGCGCGGCAGCAAAGTCGGTGAGCGGTGACGGGTCGTTGGGGCTGAAGCGGTTGAGGTAGTTCTTCAGCTCTTCGCTGTACAGCGGGTTGAGCGGCAGCAGCTCTTTGATCGCGTTGATCAGCGCCATGCCGTAGGCCTTGACCTCGTCGGTCGGCTCGGCCGGCTGGCGCGGGTACTCGACCTCGACCAGGTACGGCGGGCGATGGTGCTTGAGCCAGGTGCGGATGCGCACCCGGGTCAGGCCTTGGGCGACGAACTGCAACTTGCCGTTTTCACGGCTGGCGTGGTGCACCTTGACCAGGGTGCCGTACTCCGGCAGCGCCGAGGTGTCGAAGTGGCGGTGGTCCTCCGGCGGGGTGTCCATGAAGAACAGTGCCAGCGAGTGGTGCTCGGTCTTGGCCACCAGGTCGAGGGTTTCGGCCCAAGGTTCTTCATTGACGATCACCGGCAGCACCTGCGCGGGGAAGAACGGGCGGTTGTGGATCGGGATCACATAGACCTTGTCCGGCAGCTGCTGGCCGGGCAGGGCGAGGGCGTGGCCGGTTTCGGCCTGGGTGTCGGGCTGTTCGACTGCGCTGTGTTCTTCGGGTTGTTCCGGGAAATCCTGCTGGTCGCTCATGGGGCACCTGCGTGAATGACTATGGTGCTTAGATGGGGCGCGGGGGGATGGGTTTCAATGGTAGACGAAGGGCGCAGAGGGACGGTTTCATCTTTGCCAGCGTATGCCGGCCTTGCTTGAGTAGGCGCGGCCTTGTGTCGCGAAAGGGCCGCAAAGCGGCCCCGCTATTTCTGCAATGCTGCTGAAATCCTGGGGCCGCCTTGCGGCCCTTTCGCGACACAAGGCCGCGCCTACAATGACCGCATGTGCTGGTTGAGCCCCTGAACGGGGCTCGATGGCGTTACTGGGCCAATTTGTAAGCGATGATGTAATCGCCCATTTTCGTGCCCAGGGAGCCATGGCCGCCAGCAACGATCAGCACGTACTGCTTGCCGTCCTTGCCGGTATAGGTCATCGGCGTGGCTTGGCCACCTGCAGGCAAGCGGGCTTTCCACAGTTCCTTGCCGTTGTTCACGTCGTAGGCACGCAGGTACTGGTCCAGGGTACCGCTGAGGAAGCCGACGCCGCCCGCGGTGACGATCGAACCGCCCATGCTCGGTACGCCCACCGGCATGCCGATCGGCACCGGGGTGCTGTCACGGGTGGTGCCGTTCTTGCGCTTCCACACAACCTTGTTGGTGAACAGGTCGATGGCTGCAACATAGCCCCAGGCTGGCGCCTGGCAGGGGATGCCGATCGGCGACATGAACGGGTGCATGGTCACCGCGTACGGCGCGCCGGTGTTCGGCTGCACACCGCTGGTTTCGCTTTCGCGTTTGCTGCCGGCGGCCACCTGCTCGCGTGGCACCATCTTCGACACGAAGGCCATGTAGTTGGGCGAAGTGAACAGCAGCTGGCGCACCGGGTCGACCGACACGCTGCCCCAGTTGAACACACCGACGTTGCCAGGGTAGACCAGGCTGCCCTGTTCGGATGGCGGGGTGTACTGGCCTTCGTAGCGCAGCTCGCGGAACTGGATGCGGCACAGCATCTGGTCGAACGGCGTGGCGCCCCACATGGCCTGTTCGGTCAGCTCAGGGCCAAGCAGGTTGAGGTCGGAGCGGGCCTGGGTCGGCGCGGTATGGTCACCCTTGACCGCGCCCTGCGGGACCGGGATCTCGCGGATCGGCACGATCGGTGTGCCGTCACGGCGGTCAAGCACATACAGGCTGCCCTGCTTGGTCGGCACGATGATCGCCGGCTTGATGTCGTCCTTGGTCTTCAGGTGCACCAGGGTTGGCTGGCTGCCGACGTCCATGTCCCACAGGTCGTGGTGGGTGAACTGGTAGTTCCAGCGCGCCTTGCCGGTGGCCAGGTCCAGTGCGACCACGCCAGCGCTGTACTTTTCGGCGCCCGGTGTGCGGTTGGCACCCCATTGGTCAGGCGTCTGGTTGCCCAGTGGCAGGTAGACCATGCCCAGGTCTTCGTCGACGCTGGCCAGCGACCACATGTTGGCCGAGTTGCGGCTGTACGTCTTGCCGGGGGCCAGCGGCTTGGTGTCGTCCGGGTTGTTGCTGTCCCAGTTCCACACCAGTCGGCCGTCGTGCACGTCGTAGGCGCGGATCACGCCGGACGGTTCGTTGGTCGACTCGTTGTCGGTGACATGGCCGCCGATGATCACCAGGCTGCGGGTGATCGCCACCGGCGAGGTGGAGTAGTAGCCGCCAGCGGTGAACGGGCCGATGCCGGTGGTCAGGTCGATGGCGCCCTGGTTGGCGAAGCCTTCGCAGACCTTGCCGTTGTCGGCGTTGATGGCGATCAGGCGCGCGTCGGCGGTTGGCAGGTAGAGGCGGCGCGGGCAGGCCTGGGCCACGGCCTGGCCGGCATCGGACACCTTCGGCGCCGGGCTGCCGTCACGGCTGACGTAGCTGTTCTCGTCGTAGTACGAGACGCCACGGCAGGTCATGTGGGCGAAGCCCTTGAAGGTACCGACCGGGGTCTTGATCTGCGGGTCGTAACGCCAGATCTCGGCGCCGGTGTCCGGGTCCAGGGCCAGCACCTTACTGTGGGCGGTGCAGGCGTAGAGCATGCCGTTGGCCTTCAGCGGGGTGTTTTCGTTGGTCAGCTCGACCGGGTCGTTGTCGGTCGGCAGGTCGCCGGTGCGGATGCGCCAGGCTTCTTCCAGGCGGTAGGCGTTCTGCGGGGTGATCTGGCGAAGCGGCGAATAGCGGTCGCCGTGCTCGGTACGGCCATAGGCCTGCCAGTCGCCATCGGGCATGGCCGGTGCGGCGCTGCCCATTTCGCTGTTGTCGCGGCCGAGTTCGCCGAACACTTCACCCGGGTGGGTAAATTGGCTGCCCAGGGCGCAGGCCCCCGACGCCAGTACGGCGACGCTCAGCAGCGCGGTATTGGCCTTGGATGCGGGGCCGGTCAGCGGGCGACGGGCCCACGGCAGCAGCAGCACAACGCCGATGGCGAACCAGATGGCCAGGCGTGGCACCAGTTGCCACCAGTCCAGGCCCACTTCGAGCATGGCCCACACGGTGCTGCCCAGCAGCACCAGGCCATACAGGCCCAGGGCGATGCGGCGCTTGGCCAGCAGCAGGGCGCCCGACAGGGCAAAGCCGATACCGGCAATCAGGTAGTACAGCGATCCGCCCAGCTGGCTCAGCTTGATGCCGCCGGCCAACAGGGCCAGGCCCATCAGCAACAGCAGCACGCCCATCAGGCGCGGTAGCCAGCGGGTTCCTTGGTTGGCACCGTCAGTGCTCATCGTAGGTTCTCCGTTATGTGAAGGTGGTCAGTGTGAAGGTGGTCAGAAAGTGCTTTGAATCTTCAGGCCGCCGATCAGCGCGCTGTCGACCTGCGACACCCCGCCCGGATGGCGGATGTACTGCAGGTTCGGGCGCACCGTGAGCCAGTCGGCCAGGTGAATGCCGTAATAGAGTTCGGCGCTGTACTCGGTGTCTTGCACCGGCAGGTAGCCTGGGTTGTCGTAGTCGTCGAGGCCGGCCACCTGATTGGCCAGGCGGGCGTTCTTGCGGTAACCCGGGTTGGCGTGCACGCGGGCGACGGCGAAGCCGATGTCGTCCTTGGCGCGGGCGTCGAAGGGGCCTTTGTAAACGAGTCCAGCTTGAACATAGTTGTCGATGACATTGGTTTTCTTATCGTGCACCGTGGCGTTGGCGAACAGGCTCAGGCCGCGCGACTGGTCGGATGCCAGCGAGGTGACCTGCTGCTGGGCCCCGAGCCACAAGCCGTGCTTGCTAGAACTGCTGCGGTAGGCGGCGCCACTGAGGGCGGCCGGCTGGCCGTTGCTGTCCTTGAGAACATCCTGTGCCTTGGCATTACTGTAGTAGTAGCCGGCGCGATATTCCCCTTTCAGGCCATTCAGGCGTGGGCTCCATACCAGTTCGACTGGCATTACCGCGCCTTGGGTACCGCTGCCGCTGAGCTTGAAGCCGTTGCCCGATTCGAGGTTGGACGGGTTCTGCTCATACACGCCGACCTGGGCGTACAGCTCTGGGTTGAGGTTGTAGCGAACGCGCATGGCCCACTGGCTGACTGGCCAGTTGTACCAGATGCCGCCGACCCAGTTGCCCACCTGCGAGCCGCAGAAGGCCAGGTTCTGGAAGTCGCAGGGGAAGCTGTTGAAGTCCTCGCCTTCGCCAAAGCGGCCGACTTTCACGTCCAGGGCGCCGTCGAAGTATTTCTGCTTGATCCACATTTGCGTCAACCGCCAGGTTTCGCCACGGCCCCAGACTTCCTGGGCCGAGGTGAAGCCGCCCACCCGCGGGTCGTTGATGCGGTCGTTGCTGATGTTGTCGCCGTGGCGTTCGGTGATGGTCAGCTGCAGCTCAGTGTCGTTCCAGCCGAGGATCTTCTCCAGGTCCAGGTGGCTGCCAAAGGTGAACTGGTCGCTGTAGCGCGCAGTGCGGTCGTGGTCGTAGCCGCCGTGCAGGTTGCTGCCCATCTCGCCGGTGTAGCCGAGGGTGAAGTCGTAGCCTTTTTCCAGCAGCTCGCTGCGGGTGCCGCCCCAGTCGCCGAACATCCATGGAGAGTCCTTGGCGAACGCTTCGCTGGCGTTGGCAATGACGGGTAAGCCTGCGGCAATGGCGATGAAAGCCAGGCCGGTGTAGCGGGTTTTGGGCAGTTGAAACATGAGATAGCGCTATCTTCTGATTATTGAGAAAACGGCAAGCACACCGAGGAGCGGGCTCTTCGATGGAAATGACAATTGGGAATGCAGGGTGAAGCGATTCAGCTTGCGGCGAGGAGGATATAGGGGAAGTTGTAAGAAAAAAAGACAAATTGTCGCAGTTGATTGTTGCTGATCTGGCAACAATGTGGGCCTTTTCGCGGGCAAGCCCGCTCTCGCACGGTACTGAGCTTTACCTGTGGGAGCGGGCTTGCCCGCGAAGAGGGAGATGCCAATCAGAAGGTGGTACGTAACCCGACTTCCACGCTACGCCCCGGTGCCGGTGCTATGTCGCGCAGAATTGAGCTGGCATAGCGCACGGTCTGATCGGTCAGGTTCTCGCCGCGCACGAAGGCCAGCCACTGGCTCTGGCCGATATCGAAGCGGTAGCCGACGCTCGCGCCCAGCGTGGTGTAGCCAGAGGTGCTGGTCTCATTCTCAGGCTTGCGATGCTGCGAAGCGGCATGTTGCACATCGACCCGCGCCTGCCAACGATCCAGTTCCCACACCAGGCCGCTGTTCAAGCGCAGCGGGGAAATGCGCGGCAACGGCTCGCCGCTGTCGAGGTTCTTGGCCCGGGTGTAGTCACCAGACAGCTCCAGGGCGAAGCTGCCATAGCGGTTCTCCAGCAGCTTCCAGCGGTCCTGCGCCTCGATGCCATAGAAGCGCGCACGCACGCCCTGGTACTGGTACTCGGGGAAGCCTCCGTCGTCATGATCGTGGTCGTGATCTTCACCATCATGGTCGTGGTCATGGCCTTCACGCAGGTTACCGGTGCCGATCAGGCCGATGTAATTGCGGAAGTGGCTGTAGAACAGCCCGACGCTGCCTTTGTGGGTGCCATTGTCGAAGCGCAGGGCCAGGTCTGCAGAAATCGCCTTTTCCTTGTTCAGGCTGGCATCACCGACTTCGAATGCGCCGGTGGCCACGTGGGCGCCGTTGGCGTAGAGCTCATAGAACGTCGGGGCACGCTCGGTATAGCCGAGGTTGGCTGCCAGCGACCAGATCGGGTCGAGCTGGTACACCGCGCCCGAAGACAGGCTGAAAGCGTTGAAGCTGCTGGCACTGTCGGCATCGGTGAAGTTTTCGTTGCCCTTGGCGTCGGGGTCGACGCGGGTATGCTCCATGCGTGCACCAAGGCTCAGGTTCAGGCGCTCGGTGGCCTGCCACTGCTCGAGCATGAACAGCGCCAGGCTGTCGGTGTCGGTGTGCGGGACGAAGGCTTCCTCGCCCAGCGCCGAGAACTCGTTGCGGCTGACCTGTGCGCCAATCACGCCTTCTACTGGCCCGAGTGGCTGATGACGGGCTTCGATGCGTGCTTCGTAGCCCTTGTTCTTGAAGGTGGTGTGTACCTCGCCTTCTTCGATCTCGCTGTGCTCGTAGTCGGTGTAGCCGGCATCGACCTTGACCGAGCTGAACGGGCCGTCCAGGTCACGCAGTTCCGAGGCAAAGGCGTAGTGGTCCTGTTTCATGTCCAGACGCACGCCGGATTCGGCCACCGAGCCGTAGTTGCTGTCGTAGCGGCTGTAGGACAGGCCGGCATAGCCATGCTCCCAGTGGTAGGAACCGCCGATCGCGCCACCGTCCTGGCGGCCGTCGCTGTTTTCCAGGCGGTGGCGGCTGCCTGGCGCGTCGGGGTCACGAACTTTGGAGCTCTGCGCGTAACCGGGAATGCGCAGGTCGTTGAACTGGCGGCTGTTGGCGTCCAGGTGCAGGGCGAAGGTGCCGTCACCGGCTTCCAGCTTGCCAGCACTGCTGCGGGTGGTGTCGGCGCCGCCGTAGCGCAGTTCGCCGGCACCGTGGATGCCCTCGATCGGCGAGTCGGGGATGCGGTTGTCGAACGTGTTGATCACCCCGCCGATGGCATTACCCCCGTAGAGCAGGGCGGCCGGGCCGCGGACGATTTCCACGCGCTCGACCGTGACCGGGTCCAGCGGTACTGCGTGGTCGTAGGACAGCGACGAGGCATCCAGAGCACCCACGCCATTGCGCAGGATGCGGATACGGTCGCCATCCAGGCCGCGAATAACCGGGCGGCTGGCACCTGGGCCGAACCAGGTGGAAGACACACCGGGTTGCTTGTTAAGGGTTTCACCGAGGCTGCCGTGCTGCTGTTGCAGCAGGTCGTCACCGTCGAGCACGGTACTGGGCGCAGCCAGTTGACGGTTACCCAGCGGGTTGGCAGTGACGACCTGGGGTTCCAGTTCCACGGCTTGGCCGGGTGATGAAGCGAGCCACAGGGCGACAGCGAGGGGGGAGAGGCGCAGAGGGATGTGCAGCATGGGGATGGGGCGTTCCTTGGCAGATGCTTTGTGTTGTTACAATATAACATCACTATTTCAGCACAGAGGTTTTACGCCTGGCCAGCGGTTTTTCCGCAGGCAACACGGATCCCACCTGCCACTACACTCGTGTAAGGTGCGCATCTTTCCTACGGAGCACTGGCATGAGCACGGCCCAACACAACGCGCTGCACGGCAAGACCCTCGAACAGATCCTCACCGAGCTGGTGGCGCACTACCAATGGCAGGGCCTGGCCGAACGCGTTGATGTGCGCTGCTTCAAGAGCAACCCGAGCATCAAGTCGAGCCTGACCTTTTTGCGCAAGACGCCCTGGGCGCGGGAGAAGGTCGAGCAGTTGTACGTGAAGCTGCAGCGCAAGGCCTGACATGCCACGGCGCCCCTGGCTGACGTCGATGGCGTTGCTTGGCTGGTTCGGCCTCACCGTGCAGGTCTACCTGGTGCTGCTGGCGCGTTGGCAGGAGCAGGCCAGCCTGATCGGCGGGCTGATCAATGTGTTCGGTTACTTCACGGTGCTGACCAATACCCTGGTGGCGACGGTAGTCAGTTACGCAGCCTTTGGCCGGGCGTCAGCTGCCAGGCGCTTCTTTCTGTCGCCATCGGTGAGTTCTGCCGTGGCGGCCAGCATCGTGCTGGTGGCGCTGGCTTACAGTGTGCTGCTGCGCCACCTGTGGCAGCCCGAAGGCTGGCAATGGCTGGCGGATGAGCTGTTGCACGATGTGATGCCGCTGCTGTTCGTCTTGTACTGGTGGTTCGAGGTGCCCAAGGGCAGCCTGCGGCTCCGGCACCTGGCAGTGTGGGCATTGTATCCGGCGGTGTATTTCGCCTATGCGCTGTGGCGGGGGAGTGAGATCGGGGCGTATGCCTACCCGTTCATCGATGTGGCGAGCCTGGGGTATGGGCAGGTGATGCTGAATGCGTTGGGGGTGCTGGCGGGATTCTGGGGGATTGGCCTGGTATTGCTGGGGCTGGATCGGTGGCGAGCAGCGCAGCACTTTGTGTAGCCTGCACCGGCCTCTTCGCGGGCAAGCCCGCGAAGAGGGCAGGAATAACCAATCACTCGTCGTCTGCGGTCCCGTCGGCTCGCCAGTATGCGGCGGCCTTCAGGGCATCTTCCGCCACGCCTTTCTCCAGCAGCAGTGCCTTGGCCTGCCGGGTCAGCGACTTCTCCAGCGCGACCCAGCTGTACAGCCTGCCTTCGGGCAGATTCAGCCCCTTCAGCAGCGCCAGCATGTCCTCATCCCGCTTGATCCAGATGACCTCCACCTGCGCCGCGCTCGGCAGCGGCTGGCGCTCATGTTCATCCTCGATCTGGATCACCGCCAACACCTGACGCCCTGCTGGCAGTTCTTCGAGGCGCCGGCCAATTGCCGGGATCGCCGTCTCGTCACCCACCAGCATGTAACTGTCGAACATATCCGGCACCACCATCGACGCCCGTGGCCCGGCAATGTTCAGGACCTGCCCTGGCGCAGCCTGTGCCGCCCAGGTCGACGCGGGGCCGTCGCCGTGCAGCACGAAGTCGATGTCCAGCTCGTTGGCCACCAGGTCGATACGCCGCGGCGTGTACTCGCGCATGGTTGGCCGGGCACCGCCGTCACGCCCCAGGTTACGGGCATCGATGGCCTGCTGCTGCTCGGCATTCTCGGCGAACAGCAGCTTGATGTGGTCGTCACTGCCCAGGCTGGTGAAGCCCTGCAGCTCGTCGCCGCCGAGGGTGATGCGGCGCATGCGCGGGGTCAGGTCGGTGACACGTAGCACCTGCAGGCGACGTTGGCGGATTTCGTGGTTGACGCGGTGAATGGTGTTACTCATGGGGATTCTCCCTGACTGGATCGGCCGGCCCGGAGGCAATGGCCTTGGCAGTGTCGTTGAGCAGGTTGCGCACCCGTTCGATTTCTTCCGGCGTCCAGCGGCCACTGTGCATGTGCAGGGCATGGCGCAGGTTGCCGACGGCTTCGTGGATTTCTGGCGGGCGGTCGTGGCCACGCAGGGCGCGCTTGCTGACCTCGATGCGCATGCGCACACCGTCAAGGGCGACGGCCTGGTCGGCCAGGGCGTCATGGCCGGCCGCGGTGATGGTGTACAGGCGTTTGCTGCCGTGCACCTGGCCGCTGATCAGCTCGGCTTCTTCGAGGAAGTTGAGGGTGGGGTAGATGACGCCGGGGCTTGGTGTATAGCTGCCGTCGAACAGGTTCTCGATCTGGCGGATCAGGTCGTAGCCGTGGCCTGGCTGCTCGGCCAGCATCGACAGCATCAGCAGCTTGAGGTCGCCGGGGGCGAAAACCCGCGGGCCACGCTCACCACGTGCGGGGCGGCGCTCGAAAGGATCATGTGCGCAGTGGTCACGCATGAAGAGGCTCCTTGTGTTTCGATATATCGCAAGATATTACTCAAGATATATCTAAACACAAGCCGCTAAATGCCGATGATTATCATCTACGTTTTAGATGAGTCGCTGCCATGCATGGCGATCTGCGGCGGCTTGCACTCGTTCGGGTTGCCCGGCTGCAAGTACGGCATCAGGATCGGCGCCATGCCCTTGAGCACCTGCACCGGCAGCGCCGAGGTGAACTTGAACGCTTCCGCCGAGCGCCCGGGGACGAAGGCCGTCAGGGTGCCGAAGTGGTTGTCGCCGAGGAAGAACACGAAAGTGGCGGTGCGGTTCAGGGAGCGCGAACCGATCAGGCGGCCGCCAGCGCCGAAGCTTTCGATACGGTTGTCACCGGTACCGGTCTTGCCGCCCATCACCAGTGGCGTGCCGTCATTGAGCTTGAAGCTGCCGGAGATGCGCCGCGCGGTACCGGCATCGACCACCTGCGACATGGCGCCTTTCAGCGCCCGCGCCACTTCCACTGGCAGAATCCGCACACCACGGTCCGGGTCGCTGACCAGCTTGGTCTCGTAGGGCGTGTTGGCGGCGAAGTGAAGGGTGTCGATGCGCAGCGTGGGCAGGCGCACGCCATCGTTCTGGATGATGCCGACCAGTTCCGAAAGGGCGGCCGGGCGGTCGCCGGAGCTGCCGATGGCAGTGGCCAGCGAGGGCACCAGGTGGTCGAACGGGTAACCGACGCGTTTCCAGCGTTGGTGGATATCGAGGAACGCCTCGATCTCGACCATGGTGCGGATGCGGCTATCACGCGCACCCTGGTGCCGGCTCTTGAACAGCCAGCTGTAGACTTCCTGGCGCTCGAAATGGCTGGCGTTGACCATTTCCGTGAGCGTGGAGCTCGGGTGCTTCAACAGGTAGCCCAGCAGCCACAGGTCCAGCGGGTGGACCTTGGCGATGTAGCCCTGGTCAGGCAGGTCGTACTTGCCGGGGCCGTAGGCTTCGTACATCTCCGCCAGCTTGCCGTCGGTGAGTTTGCCCAGGGCAATCTTGTCGTCCTTGCTGTGGGCGCGGACGAAGGCGTTGAAGGTTTCCTGGCCGGCTTCCGGGAACAAGTAGCGGTGCACTGCAGCCAGGCGCTGCGGGGTGGCGCGCATGCTGTCGAGGAAGGTGTCCAGGCGCTGTTGGGAGGTCTTGCGCTGGTATTTCTTCCAGAAGCGCATCAGGTAGCTGGTGCCTTCCTTGTCGGCGAAGCGCGCCAGGTATTCCTGGCGGCGCGGGTCGGAGTCGTCCTTGAGCAGCGGCACGCGGTTGAACGGCTGCTGGTAGGTGACGTAACGCACCAGGTCACGCATCAGGCGGATGAATGGCAGGTTGATCGACTCGCGCAGGGCATCCTTGAGGGTCGGGTTGCGGTTGTTGTCTTCCTTGCGGAAGTTGTTGAACACGTGCATGCCGCCGCCGGTGAAGAAGGCTTCGCCGGTGTTGGCCGAGTACTTGCGTTCCAGCGCTGCATCAAGCATGGCGTCCAGGCTCTGGTTCTTGCTGTTCTGCGCCAGCCACTCCAGCGACCACTGGGTGATGCGGTCGAGTTCGGCGACTTCGACTTTCTTCAGCTCGGCAGCGGGTTTGCCGGCGTACTTGTCGTGCAGTTCGGCGATGATCTCCAGATAAGTCGTCAGTACCCGCAGCTTGGCGGTCGAGCCCAGTTCCAGCTTGCTGCCTTCGTTGATGTCGAAGGGCTGGTTGGTGCTGTCGGTCTGTACCCGTACCCGCGAGCCATCGGCGGTGCGCTCGAACAAGGTGAAGCTGTAGCTCACCTGATCGGTGGTCTTGGAGGTGAGCAGGCGTTCGCCGATCAGGCCCATCTGCGCAGCAAATTCTGGGTCGGCAAGGTTTTTCAGGTACTGGCTGACCTGCAACTGCAAGTCGGCCTGCAGGGTGCTGGTGGCTGACACGTCAAGGCGGTCAAGGTCGTACAGCGGGCGGTTGAGCATGGCTGCGAGGCGGTTGCGTGCCAGGCTGATGCCCTTGTTGGTGATGATCGGCACGATGGTCGGTTGTGCCACCCAGTCGCGGTACACCGCCTTGCTGGCCAGCGCCGCATCGGCCAGTGGTTGGTCGATGATCTTGCTGGCTGCCAGCACGCGAATGTGCGAATCGGTGAGCTCGGCCAGTTCGACGCGGCCTTTGGACAGGTAATGCGAAGGGCGACGCTGGGCGATCATCAGCGACAGCACCTGGCGCAGCGCCAGGCCGCGCGCGGCCATGCTCTCAGGGTCAGTGGCAGTCGAGGTCAGCGCCTGGTTGACCTGGTCGAAATCGGCGCCGTACCACACCCGCAGGCCTTCGGCCATGCCATGCACTTCGCCATGCCCGGGCACTGCCGACAGCGGCACGCTGTTGAGGTAATCACGCACGATGCGGTGGCGCGCTTCGCTGGTGTCAGGGCCGCCCTGGTAGGCACGCACGCTGGCCGAGATCATCTGGCGGATCTTCTCGGCACCATTGACGGTCAGGCCATCTGGTGAGTGGCGGTATTTCTCCAGCTGGGTGGCAAGGGTACTGCCACCGGCAGACTGGCCGGGCAGGGCCAGGTACTTGGCGACCTGGCTGTAGGCGGCCTTGGCAAAGCGCGGCCAGTCGACGGCCGGGTTGTTTTTCACGTCCTTGCTATCGAGCAGGTCGCGGTTTTCGATGAACAACAGGCTGTTGACCATCACCGGCGGGATGGAGGCGAAATCTGGGTACAGGTGCTGCGGGTAGTTGTACTGGTACAGCGTGTCGCCGCGGCAGTCGGTGATCGACAGGCCGGCCTGGATCTTCTCGATGTAGGGGGCGAACAGCCCGTGCTCGACATAGCTCATCAAGGCCGGGGAGAACTGCACCTGTTCGCTGATCAGGTAGTCGCGTTTCAGCAGGCGCGGCAGGAACTCGCCCAGCCCGCTGTAGCCCAGGCGCTTGTCGAACGGCCCGTCGCCCGGATAGACGATCGCATCGCTCGGCCCTGGCTGCAGCGAATAGGTAAGGGTAGTGGCCAGCTTGCTGAATTCACGCGACTGCAGGTTGGAAGTGCGGAACTCGTCGTAGGCGGCGAAACCGATGGCAACCAGTGCGACCAGCAGGATCAGGAAAATCAGCCGCCACCAGAGCCTGCGCTGACGGGGGGGCTGCGGTTGTGGCGTCTTGGCCGGCGGTGCTTCAGGTGCTTCCGTTCTGGTTGGTTCCGATTGCCACAGTGCGCCCATAGTCTTCTATCCGGCCAGGTGTTTTCGTCTTGCTTGTCTGAAGCTTAGACGTTGACGGGAGCAGGTGAAAAAATTGTAGGAAGTCGAGAAAAGTGGCGTAGGGCTATGCGGCTTTGGTGTGGGTTTATTCCTGCATTGATGTTGTTAGGGTGACATTGGAATCGGGGTGACGCAGCAGCAGGCCGAAAAACTCGCTGAATTTCCCTGTTTATACAGCGAAAACCCCTGTAACGGACTTCCTATACTGCTCGGCCCTTCGCCCTGCCGACCGCTCTGGACCGGCACACGGGCCGGCCCACAAGGCCAGCCTGGCAAGCCAACGCCACGCCTATCGGCATGGTCGGTGCTGCACGAAGGTCAAATCCAATAACAAAATGAGGTTGTATTGCTATGCCAGTCGGCAACCATCCTGCCCCTGCCGAGCCCGTCGAGGGCGGCCCGCTCAAGCGCGAGCTGGGCGAACGGCACATCCGTCTGATGGCGCTGGGCGCCTGTATCGGCGTCGGTCTTTTCCTCGGTTCGGCCAAAGCCATCGAAATGGCCGGCCCCGCGATCATGCTGTCCTACATCATTGGTGGCCTGGCGATTCTGGTGATCATGCGTGCCCTCGGCGAGATGGCCGTGCACAACCCGGTCGCCGGCTCGTTCAGCCGCTATGCCCAGGATTACCTTGGCCCGCTGGCGGGCTTCCTCACTGGCTGGAACTACTGGTTCCTGTGGCTGGTGACCTGCGTCGCGGAAATTACCGCCGTGGCCATCTACATGGGCATCTGGTTCCCCGACGTACCCCGCTGGATCTGGGCCCTGGCGGCACTGGGCAGCATGGGCGCGGTCAACCTGGCAACCGTGAAGGCGTTTGGCGAATTCGAATTCTGGTTCGCCCTGATCAAGATCGTCACCATCATCGCCATGGTGATCGGTGGCATCGGCGTGATCGCGTTCGGCTTCGGCAATGATGGCATCGCCCTGGGTATCTCCAACCTCTGGAGCAACGGCGGTTTCATGCCCAATGGCGTGACTGGCGTGCTGATGTCGCTGCAGATGGTGATGTTCGCTTACCTGGGCGTGGAAATGATCGGCCTCACCGCCGGTGAAGCACGCAACCCACAGAAAACCATCCCCCAGGCCATCGGCTCGGTGTTCTGGCGCATTCTGCTGTTCTACGTCGGCGCGTTGTTCGTGATCCTGTCGATCTACCCGTGGGACGGCATTGGCAGCCAGGGCAGCCCGTTCGTCATGACCTTCGAGCGTCTGGGCATCAAGACGGCCGCCGGCATCATCAACTTCGTGGTGATTACCGCTGCGCTGTCGTCGTGCAACGGCGGCATCTTCAGCACCGGGCGCATGCTCTACAGCCTGGCGCAGAATGGCCAGGCACCGGCCGCCTTTGCCCGCACCTCAAAAAACGGCGTGCCGCGCAATGCACTGCTGCTGTCGATCGGTGCGCTGCTGCTGGGCGTGCTGGCCAACTACCTGGTGCCGGAGAAGGTGTTTGTCTGGGTAACCTCGATTGCCACCTTCGGTGCAATCTGGACCTGGGTGATGATCCTGCTGGCGCAGATCAAGTTCCGCGCCGGCCTGTCGAGCGTCGAACAGAAGGCGCTGAAATACCGCATGTGGCTGTGGCCACTGAGCTCCTACCTGGCCCTGGCCTTCCTGGTGCTGGTGGTGGGCCTGATGGCGTACTTCGAGGATACCCGTGTGGCGCTGTACATCGGCCCGGCATTCCTGGTGTTGCTGACGGTGCTGTATTACGCGTTGCGCCTGGCGCCGCGGCAGGAGCCCGCCACGCTGAACAGCGTCGCCTGACACGGATAGCCCCGGGTATCAGCCGGGGCTTTTCATTCCATGGGGTCATGGCTGGGTCGCATTTGTTGGCGAGAGCCGGTTCATGCCCTGGGCGAGGATTGTCAGGCTGATGCCCAGCAAGGCAATGTCCTTGATCAGGAAACTGCCGAAGTCATTGAGCCAAGGGAAGCCGCCCGAGCCAGCTTCCCAGACGGGCACGGTGAAGACAGTCGACAGCGTCGTGATGAACGTCAGGGTGCACATGGCGCCGCCCGCAATGGCGGCTCTGGCGGACCAGCGCGAAGCGAGGATGAGCAGGGCGGCGAGGATTTCGAACACGCCCAGGAAGTAGGAAGCACCGGCCTCGCCGAACACGGCATGCAGCCAAGCCAGCCAGGGGGTATTGGCGATCAGCGGCACCAGCGCCTTCACCTCGATCTCGGTGAATTTCAGCAAGCCGATCATCAACATGGGCAGGGCAACACCGAGCATCGCGGCGTTACTGCCGATGACCTGTAATTGGCAGGGCGTTGGCGCGTATGAGCGGGTAATGGGCTGATGCGTCGCAGGCATGGTATGGGCTCCTTTGAGAATGTGCACAGTATTGGCAGCAGCGTTGATGCTTCGCCATGCGACGCTACCAATCGAACTTGTGGGAGCATTCCCAACCTGCCGCCATCACCGTCAAAAGGCTCGAACACGCATGCGGTGCAGAATGCTGGCATTTCTCAAAGGTCTGATCGTGGGCATCTTCAAACCACCGTTCACGTGGTCATAGTTGCTGCGCTGCAGGTGGCGGGCAATTAGCAGGCTCCCAGCAACCTGGTGGCGTTCCCCCGGCGATCAGCAAAGGTGATTGTTGGGCACTGCTGTTCGCAATGCCCGATTATGTGGGCTGGCAGCAACTGAGCCGTTCAGGCGGCCTGCGGCTCGAAACTGTCGGCCCGGGCCATCTGCCACATGCGCGAATAGAACTGACCGTTCACCTCGCCAGTGAGCAACTCGCCCGGCTTGAGGAACACATGCATCTGCGAGAACAGCTTGATCTCGGTGGCCGACACGCGCCGCACCAAGTGCTTGGCCTCTAGTTGCGCCGGATGCTCCAGGCCTGCCGCCGCCAGCATTTCGGCCAGCGCACGCAAGGTGTTGTGGTGGAAGTTCAGCACCCGCTGAGCCTTGTCCGGCACCACCAGGGCGCGCTGGCGTAGCGGGTCTTGCGTGGCCACGCCGGTCGGGCACTTGTTGGTGTGGCAGCTCTGCGACTGGATGCAGCCGATGGCGAACATGAAGCCGCGCGCCGAGTTGGCCCAGTCGGCGCCGATGGCCAGTACGCTGGCGATGTCGAAGGCGCTGACGATCTTGCCGCT
The DNA here is from genome assembly GCF_001320205.1 of Pseudomonas sp. NBRC 111123. Taxonomy (NCBI): domain Bacteria; kingdom Pseudomonadati; phylum Pseudomonadota; class Gammaproteobacteria; order Pseudomonadales; family Pseudomonadaceae; genus Pseudomonas; species Pseudomonas sp. NBRC 111123. Next base: position 63,019 of record NZ_BCAZ01000004.1, on the reverse strand, counting down.
GGCACCGAGCTTGATCTTGTCGCGCAGGTTCAGGCCGACCAGGGTGTTGTGCACGAACAGCAGCCCTTCGCGCAGCGGCACGCCGATGTGGTCGGTGAACTCCACTGGCGCGGCACCGGTGCCGCCCTCCTTGCCGTCGACGACGATGAAGTCCGGCAGTATGCCGGTTTCCAGCATGGCCTTGGCGATACCCATGAATTCCCACGGGTGGCCCAGGCAGAACTTGAAGCCCACCGGTTTGCCGCCGGACAGCTCACGCAACTGGGCAATGAAATGCATCATCTCGATCGGCGTGGAGAAGGCGCTGTGGCGCGATGGCGAGATGCAGTCTTCGCCCATCATCACGCCGCGGGTTTCGGCGATCTCCTGGGTCACCTTGTGCTTGGGCAGGATGCCGCCGTGGCCGGGCTTGGCACCCTGGCTCATCTTGATCTCGATCATTCGCACCTGCGGGGTGCGGGCCTGGGCGGCGAAGCGTTCGGGGTCGAAACGGCCATCGGCGGTGCGGCAGCCGAAGTAGCCGCTGCCCAGTTCCCAGACCAGATCGCCGCCGTTTTCTCGGTGGTAGGGGCTGATGCTGCCTTCGCCGGTGTCGTGGTGGAAGTTGCCCAGCTTGGCGCCTTTGTTCAAAGCGCGAATGGCGTTGGCGCTGAGCGAGCCGAAGCTCATGGCCGAGATGTTGAAGATCGACGCCGAGTACGGCTGGCTGCACTGCGGGCCGCCGACGATGACCCGGAAGCTTGCAGGGTCGGTCAGTGGCGCCGGGCGCATGGAGTGGCCGATGAACTCGAACCCTGACTCATAGACGTCAATCAGGGTGCCGAAGGGCTTGTCCGAGGCTTCGTTCTTGGCCCGGGCATACACCAACGAGCGTTGGGCGCGGGAGAAGGGCAGGGCATCACTGTCGGCTTCCAGCAGGTATTGGCGGATTTCCGGGCGAATGCCCTCGACCAGGTAGCGGATGTTGCCGAGGATCGGGTAGTTGCGGCGCACTGCATGGCGTTGCTGCAGCAGGTCGAACAGCCCGATCAGGCTGAGCACGCCGGTGGTCAGGGTGAATGGCCACAGCCATTCGTGGTGGAGGTACGGCAGGCTCGCCAGGGTGAACAGTACACAGGCGGCGAAGAAGGCATAGCGGCTGAGAAGTGACAGGCTCATACAGGATCCTTGCGATGGCGCGGTCAGGCTCAGGGCCTGGGGCAAACCCCGACCATAGCCAAGTTGTGTGGCAGTGCAAATCAAAATCGGGGTAGCAAAAATCATTCTCGCCTGGGAGTGTTCGCCGATAAGATTCCGGTGCCCGGGAGATCAAGCGCCGCCCGCGCGGTGAATCGCGGATGAATCCGCGCCTACATTTAGTTGCAACGCGCCGAACCTGTAACGCCATGCTCACCTGCCTTGGCGCATGTCTTGAGTCTTGCAAACCAGCTGACAACCATGGCCTCACAGGCATGGCCACGTTGCAACAAACGGTAGGCGCGGATTCATCCGCGATGCGCCGCGCGGGCGGCGCTCGATTTCACAGGCGCTAAAAGCCTGTCGGCGAACGCAGCAGTCTCTCCTTCCAGCTCGCTTGCTCCCGCGCCGAACCCTCCACCAGATAGCTATATCGCCCAGCCACGCGCACCGCCACGGGCACGCCATCGCGGTACAGCAGCCGGTTGCCACCAACGGCAGGCACTTTTGCCCCGGGCAGCAGCGACCCGATCAAGTTCAGCGGGTCGCTTGCGCTCACCACGACCAGCACCTGGTCCAAGGCTCGCCGCCGCACTTGCCTCAGCAAGCCGACCGCCTCCGGCAAGGCGAACTGCTCCCCTGCCAACCCGGCAATGAAACGCCCGCCACGAATCTCGCCGCGGGCCTCCAGTCGGTGATAGCAGCGCAGCAGTTCACGCCAGGGCGGCAATACATCGCTTTCCCGTTCCAGCAGCCGCCAGCAGATCACCCCATAGCGCCGTAGCAGGGCGCGGGCGATGTGCTCGGTGCGCTGGCCCTGGTCGACGCTGGCGCTGCCCCTGCGCAGCAACGCCCAGCGCCCGGCAGGGGCCATGCTGCTGGACAGCGGCGGGTGACCGCGGCGGCTGTTGCGCGGTGTGCGCTTCGCCGCCGGGGTGATCAGGCTGCGCAGGCCGGCGAAACTGTCGGCGCCCACCAGCCCGGCGCCGACCAGTTCCTGCAATGCCGTCTCCAACTCGCTAGGCAACAAGTGTGCTTCGACGGTCAGTTCGTCGAAGAACAATGCACCCTGCGTTTGCAGTGCCTCAAGCACGCGTTGCGCTCGCCCGCCTAGGGCTTCCCGGGCTGGCTCGGGGGCGAGGCTGCGCCACTGGCCCATGTGCTCGCGTGGCAACAGCACCAGGGGGGTGCTCGACAAGGTATTGCTTGCTACCGTTGCTGCCAGCCGGCTCCAGGCAAACTGCCCGCTGCGGCAGGCATCATCCAGCCAGTGCGGGCTGTAGTCCTTGATGCGTGCGGGCAGCAGTTCCGCTTCCCAGGCGCCGGCGGCACTGGGAAAACCCTGCAATTGGCCCAGCACTTGCGCTACCGCCTCTGGGCCACGCAGGCGCTCATCTGGGGCCAGGTGCTGCCAGTCGAACAGAAAACGCATGAAATCCTGCAGGCTGACCGGTTCGATTTCCCGGCGCAGGCGTTTTACCGTGTAGCGATGGATGCGTGCCAGCAGGTGACGTTCACACCATTGCAGGTCTGCTGCCCCTGGGCTGAAGTGGCCGCGCAACACATAACCTTCGGCTTCCAGGCGGGCCAGCGCCTGTTCGACCTGCACTGCAGGTTTGCCCAGTGGCGCGGCGATCTGTGCCACGCTCAACGGGCCATGGCCGCTCAGGCGGGCGCGCAGTAGTTCACTCAGTGCGCTGTCAGGGTCGATGGGTTGGTCGAAGCCGGGCAGTACTCCCAACGCCGGCTCCAGGCGCGCTGCGGGATACAGCATTTGCAGCAGGTTCAGGCGCTCGCGCGCCAGCCAGAGTTTCTCATCTATAAAACGCAGAGCACGCCCAGCTTTTGCCAGCTGGCGCAGCAGCAGGTCCCAGCTGGCGTTGGCCTGGACTTCATCATGGCTGACGGCACCCAGGCTCATCAGCGCCTCGTGCATTTCATCGGCATTGCCCGGCTGCGGCCATGCTTCGGCCTGTACGGCGGCAATCGCATCGGCATCCAGAGCGCCCATGTCATCGCCGCTGTTTACTTCGTTCCAGCGCCGGTTGAGCACTGCCTGGGTACGCCGCTCTTCCAGGGGGGCGTCATCGAGGAACGCGTATGGCCTGGCGTTGAGGATGGCCGAGGCCAATGGTGAAGGCGCTGGCAGATCGCAGCACAACAGGCGCACCTGGCCGCTTTCCATACGCCGTAGCAGGGCCAGCCAACCTTGGCTGTCCATGGCCTCGTGCAGGCAGTCATCGAGCGTTTGCTCGACCAGCGGGTGATCGGGGACCTGCCGTTCGCCGACGATGTTCTCCAGGCAGGCGATCTGGTCAGGGAATACGGCGGCAATCAGGTCCTCGCTCTTCATGCGCTGGATCTGCGGTGCCACCTTGCGCCCGCCGATGAAACGCGGCAGGGCCATGGCCACGCCTGCGTTCCAGCGCCAGCGCACGCCGAACAGCGGCGCATCGAGCAGGGCCTGGATGAGGATCTGTTCGGCGTTGCGGCTGTTGAGGTAGCGCCAGACCTCATCCAGCTCGAAACTGTGGCTGGTCGACAGTGACAGCACGATGGCATCTTCGCTGGCCGCAGCCTGCAACTCGAAATTGAAAGTGCGGCAGAAGCGCTTGCGCAGTGCCAGGCCCCAGGCGCGGTTGATGCGGCTGCCATAGGGCGAATGGATGATCAGCTGGGTACCGCCGGACTCGTCGAAGAAGCGCTCCATCACCAACGTCTGCTGTGAGGGCAGGGCGCCCAACACTTCGCGGGTGCGGCCCAGGTAATCGAGTAACTGGCTGGCGCTGGCTTCGCTCAATTCAAACGTGTCCTGCAGCCACGGCAGCACTGCTGAAGGGTTCCCCTCATTCAACCCAAGCTTTTCGTCGATGCGCGCCTGCAGGCGCGCGACAGCCGCGGACAGTTCATCGCTGCGCCCTGGTGCTTCGCCAAGCCAGAACGGAATGGTCGGCGGCAGGCCCTGAGCGTCTTCGACCCGCACCCGGCCGGCCTCGACCCGCAGAATGCGGTAAGACGCGTTGCCCAGCTGGAAGATATCGCCAGCGATACTCTCCACGGCGAAGTCTTCGTTGACGCTGCCGATGTTGAGCGCCTGCGGTTCGAGCAGCACGGCATAGTCGGCGGTTTCGGGGATGGTGCCGCCGCTGGTCAGCGCGGTCAGCTGGCTGCCCCGGCGCCCCCGCAACGTGCCGCTGACCGCATCGCGATGCAAGTAGGCGCTGCGCACGCCCTGGCGGCCGTTGTAGCCTTCGGCGAGCATGCGCAGCAATGCCTGGTAATGCTCAGGGTCGAGGGCGGCATAAGGCGTGGCCTGGCGCAGGCAGTCGAACAATGCCTGCTCTTGCCAGGCCTGGTTGCTGGCTTCGGCAACGATCTGCTGGGCCAGTACATCCAGGGGGGCCTTGGCGATGTGCAGTTCGTCGAGTTCACCAAGGCGGATGCAGTCGAGCAAGGCCACGCATTCGATCAGGTCGTCTCGCGAAGTCGCGAACAGTCGCCCCTTGGGGATGCCATCGACCTGGTGCCCGGAGCGCCCGACACGTTGCAGGAAGGCGGCGATCGAGCCGGGCGATTCGATCTGGCAGACGAGCTCGACATCGCCGATGTCGATGCCCAGTTCCAGCGAAGCAGTGGCCACCAGCACCTGCAACTGGCCACTTTTCAAGCGCTGTTCGGCATCCAGGCGCAGTTCCTTGGCCAGGCTGCCATGGTGCGCGGCCACTGCCTCCTTGCCCAGACGGTCACTGAGATGGCGGGTAATGCGTTCGGCCAGGCGTCGAGTGTTGACGAACACCAGCGTGGTGCGATGCTCCCGGGCCAAGGCGGCGAGGCGGTCGTAGACCAGCCCCCAGACATCCGTGGCCATGACCGCGCCGAGTGGCACCGGGGGCACTTCGATGGCGAGGTCGCGCTGGCGCGCATGGCCAACATCGATGATCGCGCACGGGCGCTGCTGGCCGACCAGGAACTGCGCCACGCGCTCCACCGGACGTTGGGTGGCGGACAGGCCGATGCGTCGCAGCGGCCGCCCGCACAAGGCCTGCAAGCGCTCAAGGGTCAGCGCCAGATGAGCGCCACGCTTATTGCCGGCCAGGGCGTGGATCTCGTCGACGATAACCGTGTGCACGCTGGCCAAGCCCTCGCGGCCGGAAGCCGAGCCCATCAGCACGTACAGCGATTCGGGGGTGGTCACCAGAATATGCGGTGCCCGCTTGCGCATTGCCGCACGCTCTTTCTGCGGGGTATCGCCAGTGCGCACGGCAGTGGTGATACGCGGTGCTTTCAGGCCTTGGTCTTCAACGGCTTTGCTGATGCCTTCAAGCGGGGCCTGCAAGTTCAGACGGATGTCATTGGACAGCGCCTTGAGCGGCGACACATAGACCACCTGGGTGTGTGCAGGCAGTTCTCCGTCATGCTCCAGGCCCTCGCGGAACAGTTCGTCGAGCACGGCGAGAAAGGCGCTCAACGTCTTCCCCGAACCGGTCGGCGCGGCGAGCAGTAGCGACTGCCCTGCATGGATCAGCGGCCAGGCACGGGCCTGGGCGTCGGTGACGGTTGCAAAGTGGCGGCAAAACCAGGTGCCGACGGCCGGGTGGAACAGCTCGAGCACCGGGTGCTGGTGGGCTGGCAGGTTCATGTGTTGGTTATGGCGGGTGAACGGCGGGTTGGCAAGGGGCCGTTCGTCGTTGATCTTCTGTAGACTGTGCCATTTTCCAGCGAGCACACCCATGCCCAACATCATCCGCATCGCCGCAGCCCTGCTGATCGACCCGCAAGGCCGCACTCTGCTGGTGCGCAAGCGCGGCACCCAGGCTTTCATGCAACCGGGTGGCAAGATCGATGCGGGTGAGTCGCCGGTTCAGGCGCTGGTGCGTGAACTGCACGAAGAGCTGGGGTTGCAGATTGACCCGGAGCGGGCGGTGCACCTGGGCCAGTTCAGCGCGCCGGCCGCTAACGAGCCGGGCTTCCAGGTGCAGGCCGAACTGTTCCGCGTCGACAGCGCCGAGGCCGTAGCCCCGGCGGCGGAAATCGAAGAAGTGCGGTGGCTGGCCGCCGATCAGGCTGTAACGCTGGAGCTGGCGCCGCTGACCCGCGACCTGATCTTGCCTTTGTACCGCCAGGCCGTCAGCGTACCGCGCTGACGCCGTCGAGGGTGGCGAACGAGGTGTCCTTGGCCGTCAGCAGGAAGTCACGCATGTAAGGCGCATCGAGCATGTCGGTTCGCACGGCGGCATACAGCGTGGCGAACAGGCCTTTTTCGCCCAGTCGCTTGCCTTTCACATAGCCGCGCGCGCTGTACTCGTGCAGTGCCCAGTGTGGCATGCCGCAGACGCCGCGGCCGCTGGCGACCAGCTGCATCATCATCACGGTCAGCTCTGACGTGCGCACGGCGGCCGGCTCGATGTCGGCCGGCTCCAGGAAACGGGTGAAGATGTCCAGGCGGTCCCGCTCCACCGGGTAGGTGATCAGGGTCTGGTCGAGCAGGTCCTGGGGCACGATGTACGGCTTGCCGGCCAGCGGATGCTGGTTGGCCACGGCGAGCATGGCTTCGTAGGTGAACAGCGGCACATAGGTGATACCGGCCAGGTCCAGCGGGTCGGAGGTCACCACCAGGTCGAGGTCGCCACGGGCCAGCGCCGGCAAGGGGGCGAAAGCGAAGCCCGAAGCCAGGTCCAGCTCCACTTCCGGCCAGGCATCGCGGAACTGGTCGATGGTTGGCATCAGCCATTGGAAGCAGCTGTGGCATTCGATGGCCATATGCAGACGCCCGGCGGTGCCGCCAGCCAGCCGGGCAATGTCGCGTTCGGCGCCGCGCAGCAGCGGTAGGGTGGCATCGGCCAGCTGCAGCAGGCGCAGCCCGGCGCTGGTGAAACGGATTGGCTTTGTCTTGCGCACGAACAGTGGCAGCCCCAGGCGCTCTTCGAGCTCTTTGAACTGGTGTGACAGCGCCGACTGGGTCAGGTGCAGGCGCTCGGCGGCCTCTACCAGGCTGTCAGCTTCGCGCAAGGCATGAAGGGTTTTCAGGTGACGGATTTCGAGCACAACGACTTCCCATGAGGAATATTGAAGATGGCGGATTTGTCGTTGAGTTTGGCTCAAGTTGGAATGGCTGTCGATGAGGGTTTGCGTGCGGCGGCACCTGGGCGGAGAAATCCCCGCCCAGGTGTGATGCTAAAGGCGGGCTAAGTGCGTGATGGCGATCTGGCGCGATACGGGTCCACGCCAGACCGCATCATGCTCAGGTTGACCCTGTTGCCATTGCTGGCCGCGATAACGGTCCTCGGCACGTTTGAGGTGCGCTGCGCTGAATTGCTCGAAGGGGGTGTCCAGGCCCCGGTAGTGAAAGTGGATGTACCACAACACGGGGGTGCCGTTGGCACGGGCATCCAGCACCTCGTACTCTTGCAGATAATCACGTTCCTTGAGCCTCTGCCGATTGCCAGCACGGCGTAATTCGACCTGCTGTTGTTCTATCAGGTAACTCAGCTGTGCCTCATTGGGTTGAGCACTTTGCTTGACCTGTTCGATGCGCATTGTCCTGCCCTCGTTGCGCAGCGTGAGGGCCTCGGCGCGCAGGCGTGCCGGCTCGGGAGCGGCAGGTTGTAACTGCTGCAATCGGTTGGCGTAACGCTCAAGGTCCTCGGCCTTGATGGTCATCATGTGTTCAACGTCCACGGGCAACATGCCTTGGCTCTGGTAACGCTGAACCTGCTGGCGGTAGGCGGGTAGATTGGACAAAGATTGGTTGGCCACTTGCTTGAGGTCTTGCCGTTCATGGGGCCGTGCGCGTCGGTTAGCGGGTATCTGGCGCCAGCGCTCACCGTCTGCCGAGAAGCGGTCGAGCACAGTGCCGTCATCCCTGTGAACGACAATTTGCGCAGGCCGGGTCGCAGTTGCGGGCTGATAATCCCCGACATGCCAATGGCCTTCTGTGTCGAGAAACAATCTTGGACTGCGCGAGCTCCCACCAGCGATCCGATCCCGCGGCAAGCGCCTGAGTTTCGTGTCCGATATCGAGATCAGCGCATCCAGATTGTCGTAAAGCCGCTGGAGGTAGGTTTCGTCGAAAAGAGCCGGCAAACTTGCATGGGTGCTTTGCAGGCGTCGCTTGTACTGCTCATGGGCGGTACGTGCCTGCTCGTAGATGGCCCGCCTTTGCTGGGCATTGACCGGCACCTCCCGCAGGTCAGTCACCGTATTACGGATGCGGTGAATGCTTTCTTCGAACTCGCCCAGTCGCTCTAGAAGGTATTCGGCCAACACCGTTGCATTGTCATGGCGCAGGGCTGCCGGTATCAGGTGAAGGGTGTCGTAGAATGCCTTGAAGTCTTTGTTCAGGTGCTGCTGGTACCTCTCATAGGATGCCTGCAGCCGCGGGTCGCCTTCGGCCCTTTGGATCCAGGTGTCGAGCTCATCCATTTGCTTGAACAACTGATCCCGCTCCTGAAGGTGCGCAATGGCTTTGTGTCGCCATTGCTGCAACAGAGGCAATTGGTCGGCCAAGTCCTCTATCGACAACGTCGCTGCACGCACCTGCGCCATTTCTATTAGGCGGCCGCTTCCGCGTACTGCCCGCAGTTCTATCACGTTGAGCAAGCGCTCGCAGATCAGTTTGGCCGAACGGGCTTTTTGCCTTTTCGGCGTTATTTGATCTCTGCGTGCACTGAACTTCAAAAGTTCATCCCAGGACTGATGGCTCTGCTTGGCCAGCCTGATGTCGTCAAGGAAACTTGCTTCCAGTTGAGAAGAAGGAGCTGAACGTTGCGCCAGTGCGTTACTGCGGTTTATCGAACGGATCAAGTCTGATTCATCTGCAATGGCCTTCGAGGACAGCCGGTGCTGCTGACGATAGCGCTGATCGACCAGGAAGCGTGGCAGTTGGTCGCGAATTGCAGCTGGCCAGTAAGGCTCAAGTTGATCGGCCAGCCGCCCGATGATTTGTCCACCCCCTGCGCCGCCACCCAGCAGGTGAACGCCATAGAGATTGAAGTGAGTGTCCCATTGGCCATCCTGCGATAATGCTATGGCGCGCTTCCATGTCTTGGTTGTAGAGCCCTTCAGGCGCCAGGTATGAGCAGTTGAATCCCACTCGACCTGATATGGCTGGTGTTCGATCAGCACAAAATCGCCCTCGACGTGCCGGTAAACACCTCGGTAACGCCCGTGCGTGCCAGCGGAGATACCGTCCAGAGTGATTGCCTGAGGATATTCATACCCGGCAAAACGCCTGGCGCGTTGATGAGGGTGAGCAGCCACTTGCAGGCTTTGCGGCGTGGCCCTGCTAAGAGCACGCAGCTGGCGCTGGCGCGTCAGCTGACGCACGGTGAGCAGATTGACACCCACGCCAGTCGCGAGATCCATCGCCGCGTCGATGACCGCCAGCAAGACATCGTTGAGGGCTTCGAGCCCTTCGATAATCTTGTTCTGGGTAAAGGCGTTGACCGCCCTGGCTGCGGATTCGAAAAGGTCATAGACCCCGATCGCCGTACCAAGAAAGGGCACCAGGCCCAGCACGATCTTCAGGTAGCTAAAGATCATGCTGCTCTGATGGGTGAAGTTTTCCAGCCACACGTCGTCATTGGAGCGTGTCGTGGCCCGGTGAGCCCTGATCACTCGACCCATCTGCGCTTTTAGCAGATGCTCGGGAAGGGAGGTGGTCGCAGGCCAGGCGCTGCCAATGCCAATAATGCCCGAGAACCCGTGTACATGAGCTTGGCGTATACGGCTGCTATGCGCGAGTGGGTCGCCGAGCAATGCTCGGCCGGCGAGGTAGTTGATCTCACCCTCCTGTTTGCTTCGATCATAGAGGCTGAGCCTGGCTGCCTCCAGGCTTTGGTATTGAGCGAGAGCGGTGGTCGGATGTTCGGGCAGATACAACAGTGTGATTCCAGAAGTACGGTCTTCGATGAACGTGATGCCTGAAAGGGTAACCGGGCGATCTTCGGTATCCGGTCCGCCGGCGGTCAGAGTCGCGGGAAGTAGCTGAATGTCGTGCCCTTGAACCCGATAGGCAGTGCTGGAACTTGCGGCTATCGCGACCTCCAGGATCGCGAGGCCTTGCGCGTTCAGCGTGCCTTGTCCATGAAGCAACAGGCCCTGCATCCGTAGCATCAATGCGTAAGGTGCAGTCAGGCAGTCGCGGCGGAATTCGGCAACGAAGGGACTGTCCGCCAAGCCTTGATAAGCGTTGAGGATCTGTTCTTCGTATGCCTTTGCAAGGTCGAGCTCCTGGGCCAGCATCTCCAGGTAAGGTCGAGTGATGCCAGCCGTCATGATGTCGGCCAGTGAGGTGTCGTTCGTCGCCAGTTGCAGTTCCAAGTGGTTCAGCCGCCTGCCCATGGTTTCGTCGATGTTTTCCAGCAGCAGCGTTTCAAGGCTCAGTGTTTCTCGTTCATTGCTGGGCCGGTAGACTTTCCGGGGCACTGTCCCTGGGGTTCCCCCGGTAACGATGTCCGTCACCAGGTCGACGCTGCGGGGCACATTCAGGCCGATATAACTGTTGTCGTACCCGGGGAAGTCTTGTTTCAGGCGTTGCCTGATGAGGGGGCGGCAGAATGCATGGCAGTCCGCCAGGTCTTTACGCAACAGCGCTTCAGATTGCCTTACTGCATCGATGTATTCAGGGACGATACGGCTAAGTGCCTGACAAGTAGCGAGTGGCAGTCTGCTCAACCGGGTCGAGCTTGCGGCGGCCAGGCTCACCACTTGATCCTGCTGTTGTACCAGTTTCATTGCCACTTCACGCGCAGCATGGCGAGGAATCTGCAGACGTTGCTCGAGCACTTCCTTGAGGCGTGGCAATTGAGTGGCCAGAGTATCCAGGCCTTGATCATTCTGTATCTGCTGCTTTTCTGCGCGCACGCCTGTCAGCATGGCGTTGAGCACCTGTGCAAGGACATTACCTTTGATTTGCCTGAGCTCGACAGACTGGTGCTCAGCAGTCGCACCGAGACAGGTTGCAAGCGCCTGGCGGTTTTCGCAGAGCAACAGCCCGCCGTGCCTACCAGGCCAGTACAGCAGCAGCGGGCCGTCGGCGCTAGCGGCCAAGGTCGCAGGGTCGGTGATCAGCAGGACTTGGCGCAGTGATTGTTCACCTGCGTCGTCAGCGAATTCGACATGGATTTTCTGTTTTAGCAGTGGATAGGCGGCGACAACATCGCTGTCTGCTTCGGAAAAGTTCTCGCCTTGGTCCAGCATGCGCTCAATAGCGTTCAACTGCGCCGCAGTAATCTGCCCCAACAGCCGCTGAACCTGTGCATGAGTCCGCAGGCTTTGGCGATGGGCGTCAATCAACGTGGGGCTGATTGGAGGCGAGGCGGCACCTGAGTGCCAGTGGGGTGACTGCAACAGTGCATCGATTGCGTGCCAGGCGTGTTCGCCTTGTACTTGCAGGTCAGTTTCAAGCTGCTCCAGCTGCTTGGCGTCGGTATCGCTCAAGCCTTCTATCAACTTCATCTGGGCGTCGATCTGACGAGAGCCTGCGAGGTTCGAAATATCATGACTCAGGCTGCCCATGTCGAACAGTGACGACGGCGCTTGAGCATCTCTGGTTTCCGGCAACGGGTAGGTCGTGTCGGTGAAGAATACCTGCGGGTAATCCAGCGTTTCTTCAGGCTCCTTAAGCGTAGCTTCGAGCAGGTCATCGAGTAGAACGCCAAGGCCATCCGCCACATCGTCCAGCGGGCGATAGCGGAATGCTTCCGTGGTCGGTGGTAGATGACGCTCAAGGTCAATACGCGTTGCATGGCTGCTGAAGGCTGCTGCACGCCCAGGCAGATAAAGCACCTGGGCTTGTTCGCCTTCGATGCTGAAGACCAAGGCACCAAGGCTGCCGGCGAGTGATTCGATCAGCGCCTGCTTGCCATCGATCTTCTTCCATTCGGGGTCTTCAAGCACGGCTGTGACAGGGCGGAACTGTGTTTCGGTCAGTTCGTTGGCGGCCAGTGACAGACGCGCTGCCGCTTCAAAATGTTGCACGTACTGGGCCCGGGCATGGTGCTGGCGACTTGACCCGGTGCCTGGGGCACGTCCTTGCCAATAGGCAGTCCACAGCTGGTGTGTGACGCCACGTCTTGGCGCAGCTCTGAGCAGTTCATGGAACGTTTCTCGCGCGTGTTTGCAGCGGTTCATGGCTTCAAGCGTCGAGCGGGTAAGTGGTAGGTGACGTGCGGGAATGAGCGGTGCGGGGATCACGGTGGGCAGAGTAGCGGTCATTGGATTTTCCAGGATGCAATGCGGTTAGCGGCATCGCTATTAAAGAAATCAACCTGAATCCGCGTGGGGTAGATAACTAGTACACTGACCGCTCGGCTGCATTCATCAAACTGTCACTGAACTGTGGCAGCGCGCCCGAACTAAATTCATCAGACTCGCGTTCTACTGGGGATCTGCATTCTGGTGTTTCTTTCATGCGGGCTTTTCTGCTGTTTTTCTTTCTTGTGTTCGGCGCTTCGGCAAGCTTCGCCGATACGCGCTGCGACACCCATGCGCCGGTACAACGTGCCGAAATCGGTGAACTGAGCCTGGTCTATCAGAGCGTCGGCACGCCTCGTGACCCAGCCTTGCTGCTGGTCATGGGCCTGGGCGGGCAACTCATCCACTGGCCGGACGACGTCGTCGAGGCGTTGTGCCGCCAGGGCTTCAGGGTCATCCGCTATGACAATCGCGATGTCGGCCTGTCACGCTGGAACCAGCTGCCGCCGTCGGCCAACCTCACCGTCGAGCTGTTGCGCTACAAGCTGGGCCTGCCTGTCGCCGCGCCGTATACCCTGACCGACATGGCGAACGATGGCCTGAAACTGATGGATGCGCTAGGCATTCGCCAGTTCCATGTGCTGGGCGTGAGCATGGGCGGGATGATCGCCCAGCACCTGGCGGCCATGGCCCCTGAGCGGGTTCGCAGCCTGACACTTGTGATGTCCAGCTCGGGCGCGGCAGGGCTGCCGGCGCCGGACCCGGCGCTGGTGCAGTTGCTGGCGCGGCGCAGTGCACCAAACCGCGAGGTGGCCATCGAGCAGCAGGCTGACCTGCTGGCGGCGTTGGGCAGCCCGCAGGTACACGATGACCGGGCCGTGCTCCTGCAGCAGGCGGCGGTGGCGTATGACCGGGCGTTCAACCCTGATGGCGCGAAGCGTCAGATCATGGCGATCCTGGCTGAGCCGAGCAGGGTGCAGTTGCTGAATGGGTTGCGGATGCCGACGCTGGTGGTGCATGGCACGGCTGATCCGCTATTGCCGGTGATGCACGGCGTGCACCTGGCGGCGCATATCCAGGGGAGCCAGTTGCGCTTGATCCCAGGGTTGGCGCACCGCTTCCAGGAGCCGTTCAAGGTGCCCTTGCTGGCGGCGGTACTGCCTTACCTGCAATCGCACCGGCAGGATGTCACCCATATCGCCGGGCTTTGAATCGGCGTCGCCTGCTTCGCGGGTAAACCCGCTCCCACAGGTGCTGTACAAGCCGCAGGCAAGGCACTAGCCCTGTGGGAGCGGGTTTACCCGCGAAGCAGGCGACGCTGCTCCATCAGCCGAGCCCATATTTCTTGACCTTGTCGAACAGCGTGGTCTTGGCCATCCCCAACTCTTGGCTGGCCTGGCTCAGGTTGCCACCGGTCCGCTGCAGGGCATCGCTGAGCAGGTTGCGCTCGAACGCTTCAACCGCCTCGGCAAATCCAACCCCCTGGCTGGCACCGCTGCTCGGCCCCTTCTTGAACGCTGGCAACCCCAAGGCATAACGCTCGGCCACATTACGCAGCTCGCGCACGTTGCCAGGCCAGTCGTGGGCCATAAGGCGCGACAAGGTCTGGCTGTCCAGCGTCGGCGCCTCGCGGTCGAAACGCAGCGCCGACTGCTGCAGGAAGTGCTCGAACAGTTGCAGGATGTCCTCGCGGCGTTCACGCAGAGGCGGTAGCTCAAGGGTCACCACGTTCAGGCGGTAATACAGGTCGCTGCGGAACTGCCCGGTCTGGCCGAGTGCGTCGAGGTCTGATTTGGTGGCTGCGATCACCCGGCAATCCACCGCGATGCTCTGGTTCGAGCCCAGGCGCTCCAAGGTGCGCTCCTGCAGCACGCGCAGCAGCTTGATCTGCAGGTTGACCGGCATGCTTTCCACTTCGTCGAGGAACAGCGTGCCACCGTTGGCGTGTTCGATCTTGCCGATGCGGCGCTTGCCGGCACCGGTGAAGGCGTTGGCCTCGTGGCCGAAGATCTCGCTTTCGAACAGGTTTTCCGGCAGGCCACCACAGTTCAGCGCCACGAATGGTTGGCCCTGGCGTCGGCTGAAATCGTGAAGGCAGCGGGCGACCAGCTCCTTGCCGGTGCCGGTTTCACCTTCGATCAGCACGTTGGCCGAGGTATCGGCGACGTTGGCGATCAGCTCGCGCAGGTGTTCCATGGCTGGCGAGCGACCGATGATGCGCCCTTCCAGGCTGCTCTGCTCGGCCAGCTGCCGGCGCAGGGCCACCACTTCGCGAGACAGCCCACGTTGCTCCAGCGCACGGCGTACCACATCGACCAGGCGCTCGGGAGAGAAGGGCTTTTCCATGAAGTCGTAAGCGCCATTGCGCATGGCACCCACTGCCATGTCAATATCGCCGTGGCCGGTGATCAGCACCACCGGCAGGCTGCGGTCTCGGGCCTTCAGGCGGTTGAGCAGCTCCAGGCCATCGATGCCGGGCAGGCGGATATCGCTGACGACAATCCCGGCAAAATCATCGCCGATGCGCTCAAGGGCCTGTTCGGCACTGCCGACCCCCTCGCAGGCGATGTCTTCCAGGGCCAGCGCCTGCTGGCAGCCGAGCAGCACATGCGGGTCGTCTTCGACGATCAGAACGGTAAGTGGCGCTTGGTTCATGGTTGCTCTGCCGATTCGCTGGGGGGTGTGACCAGGGGGAGGGCGAGGACGAAGGCCGTGCCGCCTGTGGCGGGGTGCTCGACGTTCAGGCTGCCTTTGGCGGCGGCGGCAAGGCTTGCCGACAGGGTCAGCCCCAGGCCCAGGCCGTGTTCGCCCGGTTTGGTGGTGAAGAAGGGTTCGAACAGGTGCTTGCGGGTTTCGGCGTCGATGCCGTGGCCGTTGTCGCGCACCCGCAGGCGGTATTTATCACCCGACAGCTCACCTTCAAGCCACAGTTCGGGCAGCGGTTGGGTAGCCATGGCATCGAGCGCGTTACCGATCAGGTTGACCAGGATTTGTTCCAGGCGGGTCTGGTCGATGGCCAGTTGATGGTCTTCGAACTGGCTGTGCAGTTGCAGGTGGCAGCCGGAAATACGGTTGCTCAGCACCTGCAGGGACGCCTCCACGGCCTTGGCCAACGACGCCTGGCCGCTGTCGTCGCCACGCCGGGCGAATGAGCGCAGGCTGGCGGTGATGCGGCCCATGCGGTCGATCAGGTCGTTCATGGTACGCAGGTTGGTGCTGGCGGTATCCAGGGCACCGCGTTCGAGGAAGCGCACGGTGTTGCCGGACAAGGTCCGCAGTGCCGCCAGGGGCTGGTTCAGCTCGTGGGCGATGCTGGTGGACATCTGCCCGATCGCTGCCAGCTTGCCGGCCTGGACCAGTTCGTCCTGGGCATGGCGCAAGGTCTGCTCGGCATGCCGGCGTTCACGAATCTGGCCCTTGAGCCGTTCGTTGCTGGCGCGCAGGTCGGCCGTGCGGTCGGCGATGCGCCGTTCCAGCTGGCTGTTGGCTTCTTCCAGTGCTTCGCGGGCGGCCAGGCGCGTGGCAACGACCTTGCGCCGCTCGTTCCAGGCGATGCCGAGGATCGTCAGCAGGGCAAAGGCTACGCCGACCAGGATGCCCTGCACCATGGATTCGCGGCGCAGGTCCTGTAGCGGGGTGAGCAGGGTGAAATGCCAGGGCGTGTCGGCCAGGCGCCGGGTCTGCGCCAGGTAGCTCACTTCGTGGGGCTTGCCCTGGGCGGTTTCGGCGTTGGCCGGGAAGGTTAGTTTTTCCACGCCATCGGCCAGGGTTTCCCGCGCCAGCGGCTGCAACTCGTTCAGCGGCCACCAGTAGTATTGCAGGCTGCGCGCCAGCCGTTCTTTGATCTGTGGGGTCAGCGGGCGCACTGATTTCAGGCGACGCGCCGGGTCGCTGGAAAGGATGATGATGCCATTCTCGTCGCTGACGAAGGCTTCCAGGCGGGCGCGCTGCCAGCGCTCTTCGAGGGTGTCCAGGCGCACCTTGATCACTGCCACGCCGATGATCTTGCCGTGCTCTTCAAGGCCGTGGGCGAGGTAGTAGCCCGCCTCGCCGGTGGTGCTGCCGATGCCGTAGAACCGGCCCGGCTCGCCGCGCACGGCACTCTGGAAATAGGCACGAAACGACAGGTCCTCACCGAGGAACGAGTCGGCATCGCGCCAATTGCTGCTGGCCTGTACCCGGCCGTTGGTGTCGAGGACGAAGATCGCCCGGCTACGGCTGCGCCGGTTCAGGCCCTCGAGGTATTCGTTGACGGCTTGCCGGTTGGCGCCATCAGGGTCGGTGAGCAGCTGCGAGACGCTGTCTTCCAGCTCCAGCAGGCTCGGCAGGTAGGTGTACTTGCTGATTTCGCTTTCGACCGTGCGCGCATGCAGTTCGAGCGCGCGCTCGCCGTTTTCGCTGAGCGTACGAATGCCGTTGCTCTCGCTGATCAGGAAGCCGGCCAGGCCCAGGCCGACCATCAGCAGGATGATCAGGGGCGGCAGCAGCAGTTGACGAATCAGGCGGGATTTCACGGCGGGCTTGGCAGGGCGAAGTAGCGAGGGATCGCATTTCATCACAGTGGCCTTGTCACGACCAGCATCCGCTGCCCGGAGAGTCCCGGAGCAGCGGAAACGGTGGCCGACTTAGTGTTGCAGGATCTTGCTGAGGAAGTGCTGCGTGCGTTGGTCACGGGCACCCTGGTCGCCGAAGAACTCTTCCTTGGTGCAGTCTTCGATGATGCTGCCCTTGTCCATGAAAATGACTCGGTTGGCGACCTTGCGGGCGAAGCCCATTTCGTGGGTCACGCACATCATGGTCATGCCTTCGTTGGCCAGTTGCACCATCACATCCAGTACTTCGCTGACCATTTCCGGGTCCAGTGCCGAGGTCGGTTCGTCGAACAGCATGACGATCGGGTCCATGGCCAGCGCGCGGGCGATCGCCACGCGCTGCTGCTGGCCGCCGGAGAGCTGCCCGGGGTGCTTCTTGGCGTGCGCACTGAGGCCGACACGCTCGAGCAGGGCCAGGCCTTTCTTGGTGGCTTCTGCCTCGCTGCGGCCGAGCACCTTGCGCTGGGCGATGGTCAGGTTCTCGGTGATGGTCAGGTGCGGGAACAGCTCGAAATGCTGGAACACCATGCCCACCCGCGAACGCAGCTTGGGCAGGTTGGTCTTGGGGTCGGCGATCGAAGTGCCATCGACCACGATGTCGCCTTTCTGGAACGGCTCCAGCGCGTTGACGCACTTGATCAGGGTGGATTTGCCCGAGCCCGATGGACCGCACACCACCACCACTTCACCTTTCTTGACCTCGGTGCTGCAGTCGGTCAGTACCTGGAAGTCGCCGTACCACTTGTTGACGTTCTTGATGGAAATCATACGGTGATCCTTTTTTGCAGGCGCTTGACCAGCCACGAAGCGGAGAAGCTGATGAGGAAGTAGACGACCCCGGCGAAGATCAGGAACTCGTGGGAGCGCCCGATGATGTCGCCGTTGGAGCGTGCCGAGTTGAGGAAGTCCACCAGGCCCACGGTGTACACCAGCGAGGTGTCCTGGAACAGGATGATGCTTTGCTGCAGCAGCAGCGGGGTCATCTTGCGGAAGGCCTGGGGCAGGATGATCAGGCGCATGGTCTGGCTGTAGTTCATGCCCAGGGCCTGGGCGGCGCCCATCTGGCCCTTGGAGATCGACTGCACGCCGGCACGGACGATTTCGCAGAAGTAGGCGGCCTCGAACATCATGAACGCCACCACGCACGAGGTGAAGGCACCCACCGGGGTGTCCTCGCCGGTGATCCAGCGCAGCACGAACGGCACCGCCAGGTAGAACCAGGTAATGACCAGCAGCAGCGGGATCGAGCGGAAGTAGTTGACGTACGCACCGGCCACACGTGACAGCAGCTTGCTCGACGACAGGCGCATCAGTGCGAGGATGGTACCCAGCACGATGCCGCCGACCACGCCCATGACCATCAGTTGCAGGGTCATGATCATGCCATCCCACAGGGCAGGCAGGGCCGGGATGATTTCGCTGAAGTCCATGTCCATTTACTTGCCCCCCACGGAGATCAGGCCAGGCACGGCGACTTTCTTCTCGACCATGCGCATCAGCAGCATCAGGCCCATGTTGAGGGTGAAGTAGATCAGCGTGGCCAACGTGAAGGCCTCGAACAGGTTGGCCGAGAATTCGGCGGTCTGCTTGGTCTGTGCCAGCAGCTCCATCAGGCCGATCAGCGAGGCCACCGAGGAGTTCTTGAACACGTTCAGGAATTCCGAGGTAAGTGGCGGGATGATGATCCGGTAAGCTTGCGGCAGCAGTACGTTGTTGTAGATCTGCGGCAGGCTGAAGCCCATGGCGCGGGCGGCGGCTTCCTGGCCGCGAGGCAGCGCCTGAATGCCGGTGCGCACCTGCTCGCAGACGCGGGCGGCGGTGAACAGGCCCAGGCAGATCACCACGCTGATCAGCGCCGAGGTGGTCGGGTTGAGGTCCTGCTTGAACCATTCCTGCAAGCCTTCGGGCAGCAGGTCCGGCACCAGGAAGTACCAGATGAACAGCTGCACCAGCAGCGGCACGTTGCGGAACAACTCCACGTAGGCGGTGGCGATGCCCGATACCAGACGGTTCGGTACGGTACGCATGACGCCGAGGACCGACCCCAGCAGCAATGCGATGATCCAGGCGGTGATCGAGATGGCGATGGTCCAGCCCAGACCGGTGATGTACCAGTCCAGATAGGTCTCGCTTCCCACGCCGGTGGACTTGAAGAACACGCCCCAGTCCCAGTTGTAATTCATCGGGATTTCCCCTCAGACGGTTGTTTCACGGGCACCTTCGAGCATCCAAGGGCGTTGAACGCCCTCGGATGAAAGGGTAGACACTAAAGCGTGGCCTGTGGGTCCAATCGCGTGCGGATGCGCACCAGGCCACTATTGGCTGAGGATCAGGACTTTTTCTCGTCCGCGGCCTTGTCGGTCGGCTCGGCGATCAGTTTCTTCAGCTCGTCGCTCATCTGGAAGTTCAGATTGAGGCCTTTTGGCGGGATCGGCTGGGTGAACCACTTGTCGTAGCTCTTGTTGACTTCGCCCGACTTGAAGTAGCCAACGATGGCGTCATCGACCGCTTTCTTGAATGCCGCGTCATCCTTGCGCACCATGCAGCCGTAGATTTCGTACGACTGTGGAGTGCCGGTGATGACCCAGTCTTTAGGATTGCGGGCCTTGGCCATTTCGCCGGCAAGCAGGGCGTCGTCCATCATGAAGGCCACGGCGCGGCCGCTTTCGAGCATGTTGAAGGCTTCACCGTGGTCCTTGGCGGAAATCACGTTCATCTTCATCTGCTTGTCGGCGTTCATCGCCTTGAGGATGCGCTCGGAGGTGGTGCCGGCGGTGGTTACCACGTTCTTGCCAGCCAGGTCCGGGAAGTCCTTGTAGGCAGGCTGACCGTCCTTGACCTTGGTCAGCAGGCGGGTACCGACTTCAAAGATACCGACCGAGAAGCCGACTTGCTGTTGGCGCTCGACGTTGTTGGTAGTGGAGCCGCACTCCAGGTCCACGGTGCCGTTCTGCACCAGCGGGATGCGGGTCTGGGAGGTGACCAGGTTGTACTTGACCTTGATGTCGGTGCCCAGTTGCTTCTTGAGGGCGTCGACTACGGCCAGCTGGATGTCGTGGGAGTAGCCCACAGGTTCCGGCTTGCCTGCCAGGTAGGAAAATGGAATGGAGGAGTCGCGGTGCCCCAGGGTGATGGTGCCCGAGTCCTTGATCTTCTTCAGGGTGCCGGTCAGCTCCTCGGCCATGGCGGGCGAAGCGATGACAGCGGCCGCGATGGCGGCGCCCAGCAATTGACGAACGATACGCATCAAATTTTCCTCGACGTGTTTGTTTTTTTTATGGAGCCGTTGGCGGACTCTTTCGTTCAACGAATACAGCATGAAGCGGTGCATTCGGCTTCCAAGTGTAGAGCATGAGTCGTGCCAAGCTCTGATTCTGATCATAACGCCCCGTAGAAGCTGGCGATCAATAGTTTAGCGGTTGTCATGTAACAGATTTTTGTCCGAATCTCCGAATGAATCGCTGTCAATTCGTTCGGTAATCCGAACGAATCTTCTCGAGCAAAATGCTAGTGCTATTTAATTAATACTTAGTTGAGGCCCGTATCAGGCTTCTTGGTCGCTTCTCAAGAAATAGAGAGGCAACCCATGACCGATTCCCCTGAACACGACCTGCCACCCGACTCGATAGACGCCTTGATCGCCAAGCAGATGCCTGAATGGCTCAAGAATGCATCGGGCGAGGCACGAGAGGCACTTCACCTTTCCTTGATTCAGCAGCAGCAAAGTGCCGAGCACTTGAAGCGGCTGTTGAGGGGGATTCCTGACCTGATAGCGTTTTGCGCTCCGCAGCTGGAAGAGGCGCTGTACAAGGAGCACAACATCCATGTCGATGTACGAACGGCGCAGTTGTGTACCGTGGTGCGCAGGTCCTATCCCAGCATATTTCCGCTGCCGCCCATCGAGAGGACGGTGCGTACAAACGCCATACCGCTGCTGTCGGCGGCGATGCACAACTTTGCCGAGGACGAAATCGTAACCAGGCCACGTATCCGTCGACAGCTGGAGGCCCCCTCGGGCGCGAAGCTGCCCATTTCGTTTGTGCTTTTTGCAAAGCTCTGCCATGCGCTGGACCTGGGCGGCCGTTATCAAGACCTGCTGCGCCAGCATCTGCTGCCAGCTGACAAGGCGGGTGACCCGCCAGGCCATGCCCGACGAAAAGTCGAGGCCGTGTTTGAAGAAGCACAGCGCACGGCCCTGGAGGCGGCAGTGCGTGTTGCCTTTGTCAGGGCCGACATCGATGAGCGCAGTTATTTGCAGATGCTCAGGGTCATTGCGGCAAAGCCGACCGTGCCGGCCGATACGACGCTGCTTGCCTGCAGGCAGCTGTTCCTGCTGGGCAAGTGCATCCAGGGTGTGGTGGTGGTCGAGTGGCGTGAGCAGGGTGGCACCAACCCCGCCGGTCTTATCGTCTGGATTCCGGGCGACGCTGACCGGCCTGTTCGCCAGCATGCCTCCTGGGCCGCGCTCTATGAGGATTTGGGGCTGCGCTTGCGCGAACCAAGCTATGCAACGTTCTTCATGCGATTTATAGGTGAGCGCGAGCGTATGGCCTTCAGCAGCACACTCGAGCGTCTGCTGGCCAAAGCCGCGACAGGCGCAGCGCTTGAACTCGACGGGCGTCATTTTGCGTTGGACAAACCGTTGTTCGCCCATCTGCGTTCGCAGCACATCGACAAGATTCTCGACGACGCCAGGGTGCTGGCGGTACCTAGCAAAGATGAAGATGCCGCCTCGCGCAGCCGGCGCCTCGCAAGCTATGAAAATGCGGGCTTGACGCTGCTGGGCCTGGCTGGGCTGTTCATACCCGTCCTGGGTGAGCTGATGCTGGGTGTTGCTGCGCTTCAGATCGCCGACGAAGTCTATGAAGGCTATCAGGATTGGCAGTTGGGGGATCGCGAGGCTGCCCTGGGGCATGTATTCGCGATTGCGGAAAACCTGGCGGTGGGCGCGGCAGTGGGGGCAGGGGCAGCCATTGTGAAAAAGCTGACTCCCGTGCTGCTCGACGCTGGGCGGTTGAGGCTCTGCTCTCTGGACATGGCGCCGTACCAGATCGAACAACCGCCTGGCGTGTCGGTGGTGCAAGGCGAGGGTTACCTTGGGCGTACTCAAGTGCAGTTTCACGAAGGCACTTTCCAGATCGCGCGTTCGCAGGATGGCAAGGACCTGGTCATCCGTCATCCAACGCGTGAGCAGGCATACCGACCGTTGCTCCGGCGCAACGGCAGCGGTGCGTGGCGACATGCGCTGGAGCTGCCTCAGGAGTGGGTGGGGGAGCTGCAACTCTTGCGTCGTCTGGCAGCGGCATTTTTTGAAATGACACCAGAAGAAGCGACTGCCGTGCTGGACTGCACCGGTTTCGACGAGGCGCGGCTACGCCAGTTGCATGTGGAGAATGCCCCGGCGCCTGCACGGTTGCGGGATGCTTTCGACCGCTACCGCCTGCATGTCCTGCACCCAGCCATGGAGGCAGAGGCCTTTGAATTGTTGGTCGCTGCAGCCCAGGAAAGGGAAGAAGTAGAGGATGCGTTGATACGGCGAACGTTCCCCGGGCTTTCGGTCAGAGGGGCGAAGGAGATACGCCAGCAGGTCGACAATCAACTCCTCGAACAACTGCGTTCGAGTGGACGGGTACCATTGGCAATGGCTGAACGAATCCGTTGGTACCTGCGTGATAGTCGGCTGGATCGTGCCTGCGCCGGTTTGCGTCAATGGCAGGCAGTCAATGGCGATACTGAAAGGCTGGCGATCGGTTTGATTCATGAGCTTGCGCCTTGGCCCGAGGCGTTGCGTGTCGAGCTGCGTGAGGGCTCGGCACAAGGTGCCCTGCTGGCGCAGGCGGGCGCAGAGGCAGCGCAGGAGGTGATAGGCATCGTGCGAGGCGAGCATACCTACAGCATCCATGATCAGGCAGTACATCCTCGTACCCCCGCAGGCCCTACCTACAGCCTGATGCACGCGCTGCTGTTGTGCATGGACGACCAGCAGAAGATCATCCTGGGCAATGCGATGCTCGGCGAGCAGCAACTGGTCGATCGGCTGGCAGGCCACGTGCGGGGGCACCGGGACCTGGCATCAAGGCTCATAGGCCAGGTGCCGATCTCCGGTGGTGTCCGTCCGCCCCTGCGCTTTGCCGATGGTCGTCTTGGCTACCCGCTCAGTGGTCGGGGGGAAAGCCGTGGGCAGGCGGCCAGGCGCGGCATTCTGCAGGTTTACCCAACGCTGGACGATGCACAATTGCAGCAGTACATGCTCAACTTGATTGCTGAGCAGGTTGACCCGTGGTCACATTACGAAGCGCTGTATCAGCAATGGATGACGTTGCGGTCGTCATTGGCGAGCTGGCGAGCCGAGTATGCAAACCTTTTGGATTTACTGAGGCGTAGCAGGGTGGCAAACGCGCTCCGACGTTGTTGGCGCCGCAAGTTGCGGCGACGCACAGACGGTAGCTACGCACTGGAAATCAGCGGCGAGCGCGTGGGCAGCTTACCCCAGTTGCCTGGGGGCATCACCTTCGCGCATGTGACACGCCTGGTGCTGCGCGACATGGCTCTGCAGCGTGTCGATGCCGACTTCCTGGGGCGTTTCCCGAAACTTATGGAGCTTGACCTGCGCAGCAATCGACTGTCGTCCATCCCGCAAGGTCTGGAGCAACTGACCCAACTGCGCCTCCTGCGGCTGGACAATAATCAGATCGCCCTGACGCCGGCGGACAGCCAACGCATCAATACGCTGCTCAATCTGGAAAGGATTGAACTCAATTACAACCCGTTGGGTAACCCTCCCGAGGTGAGGCGCTTGTTGAACGTGCGCCAGCTGGGGCTGCGTGGGGCAGGCATCGAGCAACTGCCCGAGAATATTCAACAATTGCCCTGGCGGGGGATCGTCGATTTGCGGCAAAACCGCATTCAGCAAGTCAACAGCGACCTTCTAGGGCTGAGGGTTCGCTTGCAGCAGATGGCGTTGCACGATAACCCCTTGGATGAAGCCAGCGAGGCATTGCTGGATGAGCAGCCGGGGCCATCGAATGCTTCTGCCCACGGTGTCCGACACAGTCCTTTCTATCGGCATCATCTTGTTCTGCAAGCCGAGTTGGAGGAATGGTTGACGGGCACCAAAGGAGCCTTGCGCGCCGAACGTGAAATGCTGTGGAGCAACGTGCGCAGTGAGGCGGGTTCGGATGACTTCTTCAACTTCCTGCGTGACTTCGTACGGTTGCCGGATTACTTGAAACATCCGACGTACTACCGGGCCAGGGTGTGGAACATCATCGAGGCGTGCGAGCAGAACAGCGAGTTGCGCGAGCTTTTATTCGAGCAGGCGGGCGGTATAGCCAGCTGCGAGGACAGGTTGCTGTGGTTGTTCAGCCAGATGGAGACGCGTGTGCTGGTTCACCGACAGACGACGGGCCTTACACAGATGCAGAGTGAGGTCGCTTTGATGAGGCTTGGACGTTCGCTGTTTCGCTTGCAACAGGTGGACAGGATTGCCGCACGCAAGCTGGCGTGGCTCAGGGAGGTGAACGCGAATGTACCCAGCAACCTGGAGCGGATCGACGATATCGAAACCTATCTGGCATACCGGGTGAGACTGGCCGGGCCGCTGCAACTGCCGGCTCAACCTGTTCGTATGCATTACGAGCAGGAATCTTTCGTCACGGCGCAGGACATCAACAGTGCCCGGGTTGAGATCCTGTCTTCCGAGTCCACCGAGCAACTGGCGCAATCTCTGGCAGATCAGATGTTCTGGCAGGATTACCTGCGCCAGACTTACTTCATGCGATTCAGGGCGTTGGTAGATGCTCAACGGCCGGCAATGGAGCAGTACGAATCACAAGTAGAGAGCGGCGAGATAGACGAGCAGACGTATATTGAGCGGTCCAACGCATTGAAATCGAATCTGGAAACGCAGGAAACAGCGCTCATCAAGCGCTTGACCGCAGAGGCTTACTCACGTTGGCCCTTGTAGCGCTGTGACGCATTGATGCGGCGCTTCGTTGATGGCGAAGCGCTGCACCAAGATGCCTTCAGGCCGCTTGAACGCCTTGTCGTTCTACCTCTTTCAGGTACCCCGCCAGGGCTTGTTGCTCAGCCGCCGTGGTGAACAGGCCCAACTTGGTGCGGCGCCACAGAATGTCGTCGGCCGTCAGCGCCCATTCTTCGTTGCACAGGTAATCCACCTCACGTGCGAACAGGCCACCACCGATTGCCTGGCCAAGGTCGGCCGGCCCTTGAACACCCTCCAGCAGCTGCCATGTGCGGCTGCCGTAGGTGGTTGCCCAGCGCTTGGCAATGTCTGCAGACAACCACTCGTGGCGTTTGAGCAAGCCATCCACCATGGTTTGTGCGTCGCTCATGTTCTCGCCACCCGGAAGAGGGCTTTCAGCCGTCCAGCTGCCGCGCATCTGGTTGAAGAAGGGTTTGAGCTCGCCCATCGCTGATTCAGCCAGCTTGCGGTAAGTGGTGAGCTTGCCACCGAACACAGAGAGCAATGGCGCCTGACCATCGCCTGCGGACAGTGCCAAGGTGTAGTCGCGAGTCACGGCCGACGGGTTGTCCGATTCGTCATTGCACAGCGGGCGAACGCCGGAATACGTGTGCAGGATGTCGGCACGGCTGAGCTGGTGGTTGAAGTGCTGGTTGACCACCTTGAGCAGATAGTCGGTTTCGCCTTCGGTAATGTTTACTTGCGCCGGATCGCCGCTGTATTCACGGTCGGTGGTGCCGATCAGGGTGAAACGTTCCAGATACGGGATGCAGAACACGATGCGCTGGTCTTCATTCTGCAGGATGTAGGCATGCTCGCCTTCGTACAGGCGCGGCACAATGATGTGGCTGCCCTGGATCAGCCGGATGCCGTAGGGGGCGTTCAGCTTGAGATCGTCCTTGATGAAGCTGGCTACCCAAGGGCCGGCAGCATTGACAAGGGCGCGGGCACGAATCGTCTGCAGGCGGCCGTCGGCATGCTGCAGTTCGACCTGCCATACGCCGTCAACGCGCTCGGCGCGCAGGCAGCGGGTTCGAGTGACGATATCCGCACCGTTCTCACGGGCGGCCATGGCATTGAGCACCACCAGGCGGGCGTCGTCCACGGCGCAGTCAGCATATTCGAAACCGCGGGTGATCGCCGGCTTGAGTGGGTAGCCCGGGCCAAAACGCAGGCTGCGTGAGGCGCCCAGGCGCTTGCGCTTGCCCAGGTGATCGTAGAGGAACAGGCCGGCACGGATCATCCACGCAGGGCGCAGGTGCGGGCGGTGCGGCAGCACAAAACGCATCGGCTTGACGATGTGCGGTGCCTTGGCCAGCAGTACTTCGCGCTCGGCCAGCGCCTCACGCACCAGGCGGAACTCGTAGTGCTCCAGGTAGCGCAGGCCGCCGTGGATCAGTTTGCTGCTGGCTGAGGAGGTGTGCTGGGCCAGGTCGTCCTTCTCGCAGAGAAAGACCTTCAGGCCGCGGCCGGCGGCGTCGGCAGCGATGCCCACGCCATTGATGCCACCGCCGATCACGGCAAGGTCATAGCAGTCGGCGAGTGATGGCTGGGACGGAACGGGCTGGGACACGGGCAAGGCCTCCTGGGGGCTGTTCACATCGAATATGAACATCTATGTTCGTTTCCGAAAATACTAGCGCAACAGAAAGCCGGTCGCCAGTCAGTCTTTATAGAAAAAACTGATCAGATGACAAAGAAATGAACATTTACGAATATTCTGGGTGATCAGTTTGCGCCTTTTGGCGCCTGTGAGATCGAGCGCCGCCCGCGCGGCGCATCGCGGATGAATCCGCTCCTACATCCGTTTCGGGCCAGTTCAGCCTGTGAGATCACCTTTGCCCGCCTCGTTTGTTCCCTACAATTTCGAGGTGGGCGGCAAGGCGGGCAGCCCATCTGGCGCAGGACAGACTGGCCAGAAACAGATGTAGGAGCGGATTCATCCGCGATGCGCCGCGCGGGCGGCGCTCGATCTCACAGGCGCGAAAAGGCTCACGTCATGCCCCCAGAGCCCTCACACAACCTCAAGGCGGATCTTGTACTGGTTCAGCAGCTGGGTGAGGGTGGGTGTGGGCGGCTGGTCGGTCACCAGGCAGTCGACCAGGCTGATCGAGCCCAGGCGCACCATGGCATTGCGCCCGAACTTGCTGGAGTCGGCGGCGAGGATGACTTGCCGGGCGTTGGCGATGATCGCCTGGGACACCCGTACCTCCTGGTAATCGAAGTCGAGCAGGCTACCGTCTTCGTCGATACCGCTGATGCCGACCAAGGCGAAGTCGACCTTGAACTGGTGGATGAAGTCGACGCTGGCCTGGCCGACCACGCCGCCATCGCGGCGTACCGTGCCACCTGCCACCAACACCTCGAAGTCATCCTTGGCCGCAAGAATCGCCGCCACGTGCAGGTTGTTGGTGATGACCTTCAAGTGGTTGTGGTTGAGCAACGCCCGGGCAATCGATTCGGTGGTGGTGCCGATGTTGATGAACAGCGACGCATGGTCGGGAATCTGCTTGGCCACGGCTTCAGCGATGCGCTGTTTTTCATCGCGCATCTGGTCGGCGCGCATGGCATAGGCGGTGTTCTCGATGCTCGAATCATAGGCGGCACCACCGTGGTAGCGGCGCAGCAAGTTGAGCTCGGCCAGTTGGTTGATGTCGCGCCGGATGGTTTGCGGGGTGACGACGAACAGCTGCGCCATTTCTTCGATACTGACGTAGCCGCGGTCGCGCACCAGCTCGAGGATTTGTTGTTGGCGTGGGGGCAGATTCATGGGCGGTCCTTTGGGGCTGCCGGACAAATTCTGCAATGATGCCGTAGGAAGGGGACTACGGCCAGTAGACGATGGGGATGTGACGCGCTGTTGGGGTGGAGCGGCCTTGTGTCGCGATAGGGCTGCGAAGCAGCCCCAAGGTTTCAGCGTCAAGGCACAAATTGCTGGGGCCGCTTCGCGACCTTATCGCGTCGCAAGGCCGCTCCCCCACTTGAAGCGTGGCTACCGAGGAAGGGTCAGACCTCGTGATCTTCCCAGTCACGGGTGCGGTCAACGGCCTTCTTCCAGCCGGCATACAGTTTCTCTTTCTGAGCCTCATCCAGCTGCGGGCTGAACTCGCGCTCGATGATCGCCTTGTCGCGCAGTTCTTCCAGGCCGCTCCAGAAGCCACAGGCCAGGCCTGCCAGGTAGGCGGCACCGAGGGCGGTGGTTTCGCGCATTTTCGGGCGCTCCACGCAGGTGCCGAGAATGTCGGCCTGGAACTGCATGAGGAAGTTGTTGGCCACCGCACCACCGTCCACGCGCAGTTCCGACAGGCGTTCGCCGCAGTCCTGCTGCATGGCGTCAAGGACGTCGCGGGTCTGGTAGGCGATCGATTCCAGCGCAGCGCGAATGATGTGGTCGACCTTCACCCCACGGGTCAGGCCGAACAGCGCGCCACGGGCATACGGGTCCCAGTACGGAGCACCCAGGCCAGTGAAGGCCGGCACCAGGTACACGCCGTTGCTGTCCTTGACCTTGCTGGCGAAGTACTCCGTGTCCAAGGCGTCATTGACGATCTTCAGCTCGTCACGCAGCCATTGTACGGTGGAGCCGCCGTTGAATACCGCGCCCTCCAGGGCATAGGCCACCTCGCCACGCGGGCCGCAGGCGATGGTGGTGAGCAGGCCGTGGGAGGACTTGACGGCCTTGTCGCCGGTATTCATCAGCAGGAAGCAGCCGGTGCCGTAGGTGTTCTTGGCCTGGCCCGGTTCCACGCACATCTGGCCGAACAGCGCCGACTGTTGGTCGCCGGCGATACCGGCGATGGCGATACCGCTTTTGGTGTGGCCGTACACTTCCGAGGAAGGACGCACCTCGGGCAGCATCTGCCGCGGGATGCCGAGGATTTCCAGCAGCGTGTCGTCCCACTGCAGGCTGTGGATGTTGAACATCAGCGTGCGCGAGGCGTTGGTGTAGTCGGTGACATGCACCTTGCCGCCGGAGAACTTCCAGATCAACCAGGTATCGATGGTGCCGAACAGCAGCTCGCCGCGCTCGGCGCGTTCGCGTGCGCCTTCGACATTATCGAGGATCCACTTCAGCTTGGTACCGGAGAAGTACGGGTCGGTAACCAGGCCGGTGGCTTCGCGAATGTACGCCTCATGCCCATCGCGCTTGAGCTGGGCGCAGATTTCGGTGCTGCGGCGGCACTGCCAGACGATGGCGTTGTACACCGGGCGGCCGGTTTCCTTGTCCCACACCACGGTGGTTTCACGCTGGTTGGTAATCCCCAGCGCAGCAACTTGCGCATGGCTGATACCGGCCTGGGCCAGGGCCTCGACCATGGTCGCGCTTTGGGTGGCGAAGATCTCCATCGGGTCGTGCTCGACCCAGCCAGCTTGTGGGTAGTGTTGGGCGAACTCGCGCTGCGAGGTACCTACCACATTGGCATCGCGGTCGAAGATGATCGCCCGCGAGCTGGTGGTGCCCTGGTCCAGGGCGATGATGTAGTTCTTATCCTGGGTGTCTGTCATGGTCGTAGGCCTTGCAAAAAGAGGAGTTCAGGGCGTCAGCATCAATTGGCTTGAGTATCGCCCTGGCGATTGTCGGTTGTCTCGGCGCTTGCGCTTTGCGCCGTCGGCAGGTTGCGGGCGATAAGGCCGCGATAGATCGCGGCACCCAGGCAAGCGCCGAGAACCGGTGCGAACACCGGAACCAGGAAATACGGAATGTCCCGACCGCCAGTGAAGGCGATTTCGCCCCAGCCAGCCAGGAAGGTCATCAATTTTGGCCCGAAGTCGCGGGCAGGGTTCATCGCGAAGCCGGTCAGCGGGCCCATGGCACTGCCAATAACGGCAATCAGCAGGCCGATCAGTAATGGTGCCATGGCGCCGCGTGGCAGGCCGTTGTTGTCATCGGTCAGGGCCATGATCACGGCCATCAGGATCGCGGTGATCACCACTTCGACCAGGAACGCCTGGCCAGTGGAAAGCGACGGGTGCGGATATGTCGAGAATACCGAGGCCAGCTCAAGGCTTTCGGTGCTGCCACGCAGCATGGCGTGGGCTTGTTCGTAATCGAAGAACAGGTTGCTGTACAGGGTGTACACCAGCGCCGCGCCGCAGAAGGCGCCGCAGATCTGGGCCAGTGCGTAGAACGGCAGCTTGCGCTTGTCGAAGCCGGCGAACAGGGTGAGCGCGATACTCACGGCCGGGTTCAAGTGCGCACCGGAAATGCCTGCAGTGAGGTAGATCGCCATGCTTACACCGACGCCCCAGATGATGCTGATTTCCCATAGGCCGAAGCTGGCGCCAGCGACTTTGAGCGCGGCGACGCAACCGGTACCGAAGAAGATCAGCAAGGCGGTGCCGAGAAACTCGGCCAGGCATTGGCTGGACAGTGTGGGTTCGCGTAGAGCAGTCGTCATGTATGACCTCTTTGTTTTTGTTGTGAGGCGCGAAGCGCTCGACAGCAAAGCCTGATGTCTATCCCCATTGACCTCAGGCGGGTATTAAGAAGCGCACCTTTAAAGGGCACCATTTATTCAGAAACGAAAAAATATAGACAAGAAACGCTGATGTCAAAGGTCGAAAGTGAACGGGTAGTCACGTTTTGGACGCCTATTTCAAAGGCTGAAGCCCGTAGTAGAGGGGCTACGTCAGGCATTGGCTGGCTGGGATGTGGGATTTGCCCTAAAGTAGCCGCGACCTGTCCCAGACCGGAGCACTGCATGACCCCTGCACTCGACCTGCTGAAGAAAGCCCGCGCCGAACATCGCGTGCACAGTTACGAACATGACCCCAAGTCGGCGTCATACGGGCTGGAGGCGGCGGAAAAGCTCGGGCTCGATCCGCAGCAGGTATTCAAGACCTTGCTGGCGAGCAGCGAAAAGGGCGAATTGCTGGTGGCGGTGGTGCCAGTGGTGGGGACGTTGGACCTCAAGGCCTTGGCTCATGCGGCTGGGGTCAAGAAATGTGAAATGGCTGACCCCACTGCGGCACAGCGAGCAACGGGCTATCTGGTGGGAGGTATCAGCCCGTTGGGGCAGAAGAAGCGCCTGCGTACGTTCATTGATGATTCGGCGCAAAATTTTGCAACCATCCATGTCAGCGCCGGGCGTCGGGGGCTGGAGGTTGAATTGGCGGCGGCGGTACTGGCCGAGCATACCCAGGGCAAGTTCGCCGGGATTGGCAGGGGGTGAGATTGCGGGGGCTGCTTTGCAGCCCTTTTGCGGCATACAGAGACAGTAATCCCCTGTAGGAGCGGCCTTGCCGGGGCGTCGGACCGGTCGGAAAGGGCCGCAAAGCGGCCCCAGCGTTCTGTCATCAGGTCGCCGAACTGTAGCGGCGAACCCCATTCTCCTGGCGCGACAACTGCGCCGAGACACTGCCTGGCACCGGAAACACCACCAGGTGGTCGGCCTTCACTGCAATCCCCACATCCTCACCGACCTGGTGGTCGATATGGCTCGGGAAGATCGCCTCGAGCTGGCTGCCAGTAGGCAGCTGCAAGCGGTACAGCGTCGACGCGCCAAGGAAGCTCTTGCCAACGATGTTCGCCTGCAGCGCGCTGCCCGGGGCCGGCACGATGTCATCAGGGCGCAGCAGCACATCCACCGAGCTGCCCGGTGCCATGGTATAGGCACGGTTGCCACGCAGCTCGCCGAGTTCTGTATTGACCGCTTCATGGCTGCTCATCTGGCCACGGATGAAGTAGCCTTGGCCGACGAAACTGGCCACGAATGGCGTCTGCGGTTCGTGATACAGGTTGTAGGGCGTGTCCCACTGCTCCAGCCGGCCTTCCTTGAACACACCGACGTGGTCGCTGACGGCAAACGCTTCTTCCTGGTCATGGGTGACCAGGATCGCGCTGGTGCCACGGCTCTTGAGGATGTCCCGTACTTCGTGGCTCAGGCGCCGGCGCAGTTCCACATCGAGGTTGGAGAATGGCTCGTCGAGCAGCAGCAGCTGCGGCTCAGGTGCCAGTGCGCGGGCCAGGGCGACACGTTGTTGCTGGCCACCCGACAGCTCATGCGGGTAGCGCCCGCCGAGGCCGCCGAGCTTGACCAGTTCGAGCATTTCTTCGATCACCTGCGCCTGGTTCGGGTGCTTGCTGATGCCGAAGGCGATGTTCTGCGCCACGGTCAGGTGCGGGAACAGGGCGTAGTCCTGGAACACCATGCCGATCCGGCGTTTTTCCGGCGCCAGGGTGAAGCCCGCGCGGGAAATGACCTCGCCGGCCAGCTGGATCTCGCCTTCATGCACCGGCTCGAAGCCGGCGATGGCCCGCAGGGTGGTGGTCTTGCCGCAACCCGAGGAACCCAGCAGGCAACCGATGTCGCCTGCGTTCAGGTGCAGGTTGAGGTTCTGGACGATGCGCTGGTCGCCATAGCCACAGGCGAGGTTGCGCAGGTTGAGCAGTAGGGGTTGACTCATGCGTGGTGGTAAGCCGGTTCGACAAGGAATTCGAGAAGGGCCTTCTGTGCATGCAAGCGGTTTTCAGCCTGGTCCCAGGCGACCGAACGAGGGTCGTCGAGCAGGTCATGGCTGATTTCCTCACCACGGTGGGCGGGCAGGCAGTGCATGAACAGGGCGTCGGGTGCCGCCAGGTCGAGCAGTGCGCGGGTGACCTGGTAAGGCGCGAAATGCGCCAGGCGCCGAGCAGTTTCCTCTTCCTGGCCCATGGAAGTCCAGACATCCGTTGTCACCAGGTGCGCACCCCGTACGGCTTCCTGTGGATCACGGACGATTTGCACGTGCTCGCCACCCAGGGCCATGAAGCGTGGATCGGGCTCATAACCTTCGGGGCAGGCGATGCGCAGCTGGAAATCGAACTGCTTGGCCGCTTCGATGTACGAGTTGCACATGTTGAAGCCGTCGCCGATCCAGGCCACGGTCTTGCCCTGGATCGAGCCGCGGTGCTCGAGGAAAGTCTGCATGTCGGCCAGCAGCTGGCACGGGTGCGACTCGTCGGACAGGGCGTTGATCACCGGTACGCGGGATTTGGCGGCGAACTCGGTCAGGGTGCTGTGGGCGTGGGTACGGATCATCACCACGTCAAGCATGCTCGACAGAACGATAGCGCTGTCACCGATCGGCTCGCCACGGCCCAGCTGGGTATCGCGTGGCGAAAGAAAGATGGCCTGGCCACCGAGCTGGATCATGCCGGCTTCGAACGAGACGCGGGTACGGGTCGAGGACTTCTCGAAGATCATGCCCAGCACACGGTTCTTCAGGGGTTCGAACAGCACGCCGCGCTTGCGCAGGTCCTTCAGCTCGATGCCTCGGCGGATCACACCGAGCAATTCGTCGGTGGTGAAATCCAGCAGGGAGAGAAAGTGCCTAGCGCTCATGATTGACTACCTTATCTGCAACGGTATGCAGGTCGACCGTATGGTTTTTTTTGACAACGGGAGTGACCTGCGGCGTAAGCCGCACGGGGCGGACGAAATGGGAAAGGCGCAATACTATAATTAAATGTCGCCTGAAACCAAGAGGGGAAACAGCAGCTCGTTTCAAAGGATGTTGCAAAGGGTGTCGTAACCCTGGGGCCAGTGCTGTTTTTTATTTGTTACAGACGGTTGTACACGGCTAGCTGGCAATTTGGCAAATGCCTGTCGTAAATCGTACGCCTGATGTCGCGGGATTCACGCCGCGAAGTGCGATGGTCGTCGCGAGTGCTGCGGCGCATAGTCATGGCTCCACGACTCCCTACAACAGCAAGGCAGAGGCGGCCATGACCAAGACCCTGCACCACCGTGCCTGTCACCTGTGCGAAGCAATCTGCGGCCTGAATATAGAAGTCAGCCATGAAGACGACGGGCGGGCGCTGATCAGCTCGATCAAGGGTGACCCCGCGGACCCGTTCAGCCGCGGCCACATCTGCCCCAAGGCAGTGGCCCTGCAGGACATTCAGAACGACCCGGACCGCCTGCGCCAGCCTCACCGGCGGGTAGGGGGCGAGTGGCAGCCAATCGGCTGGGACGAGGCTTTTGCCTTGGCCGCCGACAGGCTGTGGGCTGTCCAGCAGGCTCACGGGCGCAATGCCGTAGCGGTCTATCAAGGCAACCCCAGCGTGCATAACTATGGGCTGATGACCCACAGCAACTACTTCCTCGGCCTGCTCAAGACCCGCAATCGCTTTTCCGCCACCTCGGTCGACCAGCTGCCGCAACACCTGACCAGCCATCTGATGTACGGCCACGGCTTACTGCTGCCGATCCCTGATATCGACCACACCGACTTCATGCTCATCCTCGGTGGCAACCCGCTGGCCTCCAATGGCAGCATCATGACCGTGCCGGATGTGGAGAAGCGGCTGAAGGCCCTGCGCGGGCGGGGTGGTCGCCTGGTGGTGGTCGATCCCCGGCGCAGCGAAACCGCCGCCATGGCCGACCACCATCTGTTCATCCGGCCCGGTGGCGATGCCGCCTTGCTCTGCGGCCTGCTCAACACGCTGTTCGAGGAGCATCTGGCGCGTGGCTCGCATTTGCCGGTGAGCGGCCTGGAGCAAGTGCGTGAAGCGATCTTGCCGTTCAGCGCAGAGGCTATGAGTGCTCACTGCGGCATACCCGCAACCCAGATACGCCAACTGGCGCGGGACTTTGCTGCTGCAGACAAGGCAGTCTGCTATGGGCGCATGGGGGTCTCGACCCAAGCGTTCGGCACGCTGTGTCACTGGCTGGTGCAGGTGATCAACCTGATTACCGGCAACCTCGACCGAGAGGGTGGGGCGTTGTGTACCGAACCTGCGGTCGATCTGGTGGCAACCACTTCGGGTGGTCATTTCAATGCGTGGCAAAGCCGGGTTTCGGGCCTGCCTGAATACGGCGGCGAGCTGCCGGTGGCAGCCCTTGCCGAAGAGATGCTGGTCCCCGGGGAGGGCCAGGTGCGCGCCCTGGTGACAGTAGCCGGCAACCCGGTGTTGTCCACGCCCAATGGCCGGCAGCTGGATGCGGCGCTGGACGGGCTGGAGTTCATGCTCAGCATCGACCTCTATATCAATGAAACTACCCGCCACGCCGACCTGATCCTGCCTTCGACTTCGGCGCTGGAAAATGATCATTACGACAGCACCTTCAACCTGCTGGCCGTACGCAATGTAACCCGTTTCAATCGCGCCATCCTGGCCAAGCCGGAAGGTGCGTTGCATGACTGGGAAATCTTCGTGGGCCTGGCGCAGGCGTTCGCCGAGCGTGCCGGACTTGCATTGAAACCGACCTGGCCGCCGGCGCAGATGATCGATGTGGCCTTGCGCAAGGGCCGCTATGGCGAAGGCACCGCATGGAATCTCTCGCTGTCGGCCTTGGATGAGCACCCCCATGGGCTTGATCTGGGACCGCTACGGGCCAACCTGGCGTTGCGCCTGGCGACCGCCAGCAAAACCGTCGAGGCGGCGCCGCAGGTGCTGCTGGATGACCTGCAGCGGTTGGCCTTGCAGGCACCGCCTGCGCCGGGCGAGTTGCTGCTGATTGGTCGCCGCCACGTGCGCAGCAACAATTCATGGATGCACAATTTTCATCGCCTGGTCAAAGGCAAGCCGCGCCATCAGCTGCTGATGCACCCGCAAGACCTGCAGCAACGGCAACTGCAGGATGGCCAGCGGGTGCGTATCCGTTCACGCACCGGCACGCTGGAGGTCGAGGTGCAGGCCTGTGAAGACATGATGCCGGGGGTAGTCAGCCTGCCCCATGGCTTCGGCCACGGCCGCCAGGGCGTGCAGTTGCAGGTTGCCCGGGCACAAGCGGGTGTAAGTGCCAACGACCTCACGGATGAACGCCTGCGTGATCAGGTTTCCGGTAATGCTGCGCTCAATGGCGTCCCCGTGCAGGTCGAGGCCGCATGAGCAACGGTAAGGCCGAGCATGCTGCTCGGCTTTCCGATACAATGCGTCACCGTGCCGACGACAGTGTCGGAAAGTTCAGCCGAGGTGCTACATGGATATCATCGAAACGATCAAAGAGCAGATTGCCAACAACACCGTTCTGCTTTACATGAAAGGCTCGCCGAATGCCCCGCAGTGTGGCTTCTCCGCGCGTGCTTCGCAGGCCGTGATGGGTTGCGGCGAGAAGTTCGCCTACGTCGACATCCTGCAGAACCCGGAAATCCGCGCCAACCTGCCAAAATACGCCAACTGGCCGACCTTCCCGCAACTGTGGGTAGCCGGTGAGCTGGTTGGCGGTAGCGACATCATTCTGGAAATGTTCGAGAAGGGTGAGCTGCAGACCCTGATCAAGGAAGCGGCTGCCAAGGCCAAGGCTTCCGAAGCCTGATATCAGGCCGCCATAAAAAAACCCGCTCAAGGCGGGTTTTTTTATGGCTGGAGAATTTACTCTTCGCCCATCTGCGATTGCAGGTAGTTCTCGATGCCGATCTTGTCGATCAGGCCGAGCTGGGTCTCCAGCCAGTCGATGTGCTCTTCCTCGGATTCGAGGATGTCTTCGAGCATGTCACGCGACCCGAAGTCGCCGGCGGTTTCGCAGTGCGCGATGGCAGCTTTCAGGTCGACCAGGCCCTTCTGTTCGATCTTCAGGTCGCACTCGAGCATCTCTTTGGTGTGCTCACCGATCAGCAGCTTGCCCAGGTCCTGAACGTTCGGGATACCTTCGAGGAAAAGAATACGCTTGATCAATTTGTCAGCGTGCTTCATCTCGTCGATCGATTCTTTGTACTCGTGCTTGCCGAGCTTGTTCAGGCCCCAATCTTCGTACATGCGCGCGTGCAGGAAGTACTGGTTGATCGCGACCAGCTCGTTTCCGAGGATCTTGTTGAGATGCTGGATGACGCTTACGTCGCCTTTCATGCCGGGTTCCTGCCCTGTAGAAGTGTGCCAATGCAGGGAAGTTTGAGCCCGATACTAAGGGCTGTCAAACCTAAGTTATTGAATAATAAGTGAAAATTAATAGGAATAAGAATGTTTGTGAACCGCGTTGGAGCGCTAACTTATTGATATACAGGCATAAAAAAACCGGACACAAGGTCCGGTTCTTCAAATTCGGTAACATCAGGCAGCAGTAAATTCCACTGGGTAGGGCAGGGCGGCGTGCTGGCTCACCTGCAATTCGGTGAGGGTCTCGCGGACCACCTGCTTGGCCAGGCAGGCGCATTTGCCACACTGGCTGGCGACGTTGGTCGCAGCTCGGACTTCCTTGTAACTGCAGCATCCTTCATAGATCGCATCGCGGATCTGTCCGTCGGTGACGCCGACACAAAGACACACATACATAGGGCTGACCATCGCTGGTTGAGTCGATGGGTTGGAGCTTAATGTTAATGAGAATGCTTGTCAAAGGACTTTCTGAGAGGGCCGTGCTTGAGCGACCGACGGTTGCATTCGGCCTGTCACGGCAAGCCGTGTATGATGGTCGGCCTTTGTTGGATGTCGGGCAAGCCTGCCTTGGCCCGGCAAACGGTTCTTCACCCTCATCTGGAGATTACAATGAGCGTACTCGTTGGCAAACAAGCCCCCGACTTCACCGTCCCGGCCGTCCTCGGCAACGGCGAGATCGTCGACAGCTTCAACCTGGCTTCGGCCATCAAGGGCAAGTACGGCCTGGTGTTCTTCTACCCACTGGACTTCACCTTCGTCTGCCCGTCCGAGCTGATCGCCCTGGACAACCGCATTCCTGACTTCCAGGCGCGCAACGTTGAAGTGATCGGCGTTTCGATCGACTCGCACTTCACCCACAACGCCTGGCGCAACACCCCGGTCAACGCCGGTGGTATTGGCCAGGTCAAGTACACCCTGGCAGCCGACATCACCCACGAAATCTGCAAGGCCTACGACGTTGAGTCCGAAGGCGGTGTAGCCTTCCGTGGCGCCTTCCTGATCGACACCAACGGTGTTGTCCGTTCGCAGATCGTCAACGACCTGCCACTGGGCCGCAACATGGACGAACTGCTGCGCCTGGTCGACGCTCTGCAATTCCACGAAGAGCACGGCGAAGTCTGCCCTGCCAACTGGAAAAAAGGCGACCAGGGCATGACCGCTTCGCCAGAAGGCGTTGCTGCTTACCTGAGCGAGAACGCTGGCAAGCTGTAATTGCCACGCGCATAAAAAAACCGGCCCATGTGGCCGGTTTTTTTTGCTTCAAGTTTCAAGCTGCAAGTAAAAAGCACAGCGCATGCGGCCTGTTTTCCTTGACGCTTGAAGCTTGTGGCTTGCAGCTCAATCGTTGAAGTCGCGCCAGCCGCCCATTTCTTTCCAGCGGTTGACGATGCCGCAGAACAGTTCGGCAGTTTTCTCGGTGTCGTAACGCGCCGAGTGCGCCTCACGGCCGTCGAAGTCGATGTCGGCGCTCTGACAGGCCCGCGCCAGTACGGTCTGGCCATACGCCAAACCCGCCAGGGTCGCGGTGTCGAAGCTGGAGAACGGGTGGAACGGGTTACGCTTGATATCGTTGCGGCTTACTGCCGCATTGAGGAAGCCAAGGTCGAAGCTGCTGTTGTGGCCGACCAGGATTGCCCGTTTGCAGCCGTTGGCTTTCAGTGCCTTGCGCACGCCGCGGAAGATGTCGGTGAGCGCGCTTTCTTCGCTCACGGCCATGCGCAGTGGGTGGTCCAGCTTGATGCCGGTGAACTCCAGCGCGGCGGGCTCGATATTGGCCCCTTCGAACGGTTCGACCCGGTAGAAGTAGGTGTGCTCGGGGAACAGGAAGCCTTTCTCGTCCATGCCGATGGTCACTGCGGCGATTTCCAGCAAGGCGTCGGTGGCGCTGTTGAAGCCGCCGGTCTCGACATCCACCACGACTGGCAGATAGCCACGGAAGCGCTCAGCCATCGGGTGGCGCGAGCCGCTGCCGACCTGGCCGTCCTGGTCGTCTTCGTAGAGGTCTTCGCTCACGCGTTGTCCTCCAGCAGGCGCCAGCGCAGTTTTTCACCGGCACGCAGCGGGATCACGGTCTGCTCGCCAAACGGCAGGCTGTCCGGGGCAGTCCATTCTTCGCGGACCAGGGTGATGGTATCGGTGTTCGCTGGCAGACCGTAGAAAGCCGGGCCGTGCAGGCTGGCGAACCCTTCCAGCTTGTCCAGTGCATTGCGTTGTTCGAACGCCTCGGCGTACATCTCGATCGCCGCATAGGCGGTGTAGCAGCCGGCGCAACCGCAGGCAGCTTCCTTGGCGTGACGGGCGTGCGGAGCCGAGTCGGTGCCGAGGAAGAACTTCGGGTTGCCACTGGTGGCCGCGTCCAGCAGCGCCACCTGGTGGGTGTTGCGCTTGAGAATCGGCAGGCAATAGAAGTGCGGGCGGATACCGCCAACCAGCATGTGGTTGCGGTTGTACAGCAGGTGCTGGGCAGTGATGGTGGCACCGACGTTGGCTGGGGCCTCGGTCACGAACTGCGCGGCATCACCGGTGGTGATGTGTTCGAACACCACTTTCAGGGTCGGGAAGCGCTCGACCAGGCGGCGCATGTGCTCGTCGATGAAGCGCTTCTCGCGGTCGAACACGTCGATTTCGCTGCGGGTCACTTCACCGTGCACCAGCAGCGGCATGCCGACCTCGGCCAGCGCCTCGATGGCCGGGAAGATGTTGTCGATGCTGGTGACGCCCGAATCGGAGTTGGTGGTGGCGCCGGCGGGGTACAGCTTGGCGGCGTACACGATCCCGCTGGCCTTGGCCGCGCGGATGTCCTCGGGGCTGGTGCGGTCGGTGAGGTACAGCACCATCAGCGGTTCAAAGCGGCTGCCGGCCGGGCGGGCGGCAAGGAT
Organism: Pseudomonas sp. NBRC 111123; assembly: GCF_001320205.1. Classification (NCBI taxonomy): domain Bacteria; kingdom Pseudomonadati; phylum Pseudomonadota; class Gammaproteobacteria; order Pseudomonadales; family Pseudomonadaceae; genus Pseudomonas; species Pseudomonas sp. NBRC 111123. The sequence goes on along the minus strand of NZ_BCAZ01000004.1, from coordinate 23,392 downwards.
GCGCTCGCGGTAGGCGCTGGCTTCGACGGCATTGCGCACCGGCGGGACCAGGTTGGGCATGATGATGGCACGGGCGAAAGTACGCGCCACATCGCCAACGGTATGGGGCAAGACGGCACCATCGCGCAGATGGATGTGCCAGTCGTCGGGACGCAGGAGGGTCAGGCGATCGGACATTGGGAATTCCAGGCGGGTCGAACTCAGGCCCCAATGCTACCGGAAAACCCCGGGCCGAGCACGGCTATCAAGTTTTCCGGCGAGCGTCCGATAGCCTGCCTGTAAGCCGTCAGAATTTGTGGAGCCGCCCGTGCGCCAGCGTTACCTAGCCCTGTTGACCCTTGTCGCCAGCCTGCCGGCCGGTGCACTGACCTTCCAGACCCGCATGGAGAATGTCGCCTGGAAAGTCGAGGGTGACCAGTTCGAATGCCGGTTGATACAGCCGATCGACGGTTTCGGCAGTGGTGAGTTCGTGCGCAAGGCCGGTGAACAGCCGGTGTTCCAGCTGCGTTCGGCCAGCAACGTGCTGGGCGCAGGTTCCGCCACCTTGCTGGCGGCCGCTGCCCCTTGGCAGCCGGGCCGCGGTGATGTGAACCTCGGCGCCGTGCGCATGGCCCGCAGCGGCGTGCTGTTCAGCTCGTCACAGAGCCAGGCCAGCCGCCTGATCAATGGGCTGCTCGATGGCCGCAGCACAGTGGTGCGCAATTACACTGGCGAAGGTGGGCGGGTGATGGAAGTGCGGGTATTGCCGGTAAGCTTCGCCAAGGCATACAGCGACTATCAGGTGTGTGCAAGCAAGATGCTGGCGATGAATTACGACCAGGTTCGCCAGACCCAGGTCGGCTTCCCGGGCGGTGGCTTCGACCTGGACGCCGATGCCCGCGCGCGGCTGGACGTGATCCTCGATTACCTCAAGGCCGACCCGACAGTGAACCACATCGAACTCAACGGCCATTCCGACAACAGCGGCAATCGGCTGACCAATCGCGACACTTCGCGGCGCCGGGCTTTGGCCGTTGCCGATTACTTCAAGGCCCATGGTGTGCCTGAAGATCAGATCCTCGTGCGCTTCCATGGCGAGCGTTATCCATTGGTGAAGAACAACAGCCCGGGCAATCGGGCGCGCAACCGTCGTGTGAACATCGAACTGGATCGCGTGGCGCAGGTGGAGAAGCCGGTGGTGCAGCCGGTACAACAGGCTGCGCCGGGGGCTAAAGCGCTCTGAGTTGCCCAGAGCTTGCGGGTGTATGCCTTATCAGTTTCAGCGCCTGTGAGATCGAGCGCCGCCCGCGCGGCGCATCGCGGATAAATCCGCTCCTACATTTGTTGCAACGTGCCGAACCTGTTATGCCATGGTTGCCAGCCTTGGCGCATGACTTGAGCCGTGTAAACCGGCTGACAACCATGGCCTTACAGGCGTGGCACGTTGCATTAGATGTAGGAGCGGATTCATCCGCGATGCGCCGCGCGGGCGGCGCTCGGTGTCACTGGCGCTGAAAACGTTGGGGCATGCACAACCAGACGTCGCGCCACTGACAGTTCCTGTCGCTTTGTCGTCAGAAGCTGTCGCCCCACTGTAAATTTATCCGCAAGGCCGGTAGAATCGGTCCTTTTCCGTACAACCCCGTGGAGTGATGGCATGGCGGACGTAAAAAAGGTCGTACTGGCGTATTCCGGCGGCCTTGATACTTCGGTGATTCTCAAGTGGCTGCAGGACACCTACAACTGCGAGGTGGTGACCTTCACCGCTGACCTGGGTCAGGGCGAAGAAGTCGAGCCGGCTCGCGCCAAAGCTCAGGCGATGGGCGTAAAAGAGATCTACATCGACGACCTGCGCGAAGAGTTCGTGCGTGACTTCGTCTTCCCGATGTTCCGCGCCAACACCGTCTACGAAGGCGAGTACCTGCTGGGTACTTCCATCGCTCGCCCGCTGATCGCCAAGCGTCTGATCGAAATCGCCAACGAAACCGGCGCCGACGCCATTTCCCATGGCGCTACCGGCAAGGGTAACGACCAAGTCCGCTTCGAGCTGGGTGCCTACGCGCTCAAGCCAGGTGTCAAGGTCATCGCCCCATGGCGCGAGTGGGACCTGTTGTCCCGCGAGAAGCTGATGGACTACGCCGAGAAGCACGGTATCCCGATCGAGCGCCACGGCAAGAAGAAGTCGCCGTACTCGATGGACGCCAACCTGCTGCACATCTCCTACGAAGGCGGTGTCCTGGAAGATACCTGGACCGAGCACGAAGAAGACATGTGGCGCTGGAGCGTCTCGCCAGAGAACGCCCCAGACCAGGCTACCTATATCGAACTGACCTATCGCAATGGTGACATCGTCGCCATCGACGGCGTCGACATGAGCCCGGCCACCGTGCTTGCCGAACTGAACCGCATCGGCGGCGCCAACGGTATCGGCCGTCTGGACATCGTGGAAAACCGCTATGTGGGCATGAAGTCCCGCGGCTGCTACGAAACCCCTGGCGGCACCATCATGCTCAAGGCCCACCGCGCCATCGAGTCGATCACACTGGACCGCGAAGTCGCTCACTTGAAAGACGAGCTGATGCCGAAGTACGCCAGCCTGATCTACACCGGCTACTGGTGGAGCCCGGAGCGTCTGATGCTGCAGAAGATGATCGATGCTTCGCAGGTCAACGTAAACGGTGTTGTGCGCCTGAAACTGTACAAGGGCAACGTCATCGTGGTGGGTCGCAAGTCAGACGATTCGCTGTTCGATGCCAACATCGCCACCTTCGAAGAAGACGGCGGCGCCTACAACCAGGCCGATGCTGCTGGCTTCATCAAGCTCAATGCGCTGCGCATGCGCATCGCAGCCAACAAAGGCCGCGGGATGCTCTGAGCATCTGGCTGAACTGGCAACTGAACCCCGGCCTTGGTCGGGGTTTTTTTTGCCTTCTGGTCACTGCTCTGATCAATGCCCATGGGATAAACCCTCAGGCAAGCGGGTGATCGAAAGAACGATACATTGGTGTAGTTCCATGTTGCACAAGCGCAACTCTCTATTCTCGGTAGGCTGCTGGGCAATGGCTTGCATCACCTGTTGTTGAATCATCTTCTGCGCGTCAGGGCCAGAAAACATCATGGTTACAGATTCTTGAGTATCGGTACGCCCCGCCAGTTCGGGTGTGCTCTTCTGCTCGGCTGGGTCGGGCTTGTAAAAGGACTTGTAGTTGAAATTCAAGGTGAGGAAGAACAGCGCAGTGAGAAAGAATGGAAACCCTACTAGGAACCATGTGTAGTACGTCTGACTTTTTTCGCTGAGAAAAGGCAATGTTGCCAGGGCAGAAGCTTCAATGATGCCAGCGAAGATGGCGATTATCGTCAACGGAGCAACAGGTTGGTTATCGATCATGTAATGGCCTCCTGCATGTTCGGCTTATCAATAACCGACTGAACGCCTCAACTAAATTGTGGACTTTTTCCGGGGGAGGGAATTTGTCCACAAGGCCAGTGATGCACGCGGTTGGATCATTACTGCTTCGCGTATTCGCAAGTTTTTTCGAGGAAATTTTATAAATTTTTTCTTGTAGGAAAATTCCCAAACCGATGTAGGGTTCATCTATTCGGCTATTTGTTCGAGAAATGGACGCGCCATTGAGCGTTGTGCTCGGTTATGGTGAGGCAGTCGTCAAAGCAAAATAACGAATGATGGATATCGCATGAATAAAGTCCTTATCGTGGATGATCATCCGGTCATACGCTTGGCAGTGCGCATGCTGATGGAGCGGCATGGGTACGACGTAGTCGCGGAAACCGACAACGGCATAGAGGCCTTGCAGCTCACGCGTAAACACCTTCCCGATATTGTCGTACTGGATATTGGTATTCCAAAACTCGATGGGCTGGAGGTCATCGCCCGCATGGCAGCTGCCAGCCCTGGCAGCCGTGTGCTGGTATTGACCTCACAGGCCCCCGGGCATTTTTCCATGCGCTGCATGCAGGCGGGGGCCGCTGGCTATGTGTGCAAGCAGCAAGAGCTCACCGAGCTGCTCAGTGCTATCAAAGCCGTGCTCTCCGGTTACAGCTACTTCCCCAATCAGGCCTTGCACAAGTCGCGTGGCCGGGTAGGGGGCGCAAGCGAGTCTGAGATGGTCGATCGCCTGTCGGCAAGGGAGATGATGGTACTGCAGCAGCTTGCTCGGGGGAGGTCCAACAAAGAGATCGCCGACAGCATGTTCCTCAGCAACAAGACGGTCAGCACCTACAAGACCCGTTTGTTGCTGAAGCTCAATGCCCACTCGCTGGTGGACTTGATCGAGCTGGCCCGGCGTCATGATCTCAGCTGAACCGCGCATGCACAAAGCCTCCGCGAAGGAGGCTTTGCATGGGATTACAGGTCGTAGTCGAAATCGGCGAGTTGCCGTTGCAGGCGCCGTTCTTCGAGGAGGTTGTCTATGGTGCGACGCTTGCTCAGGTTGGTCTTCGCGGTTTCCACCTGAGGCTCCGCCTCGTCGTCAGCGGTGGCAAAGTCATCTTCGATCGACAGGTCGTCTTTATCGGTACTCATGAGTCGCTCCAAGCCAATGGGCCATTGGCCGTCCTTATAGCGAGAAAGCGGAGTTCGGTAAAAAAGATTTTTTCAATCGCACGGCAACAGTTTTTGCTATTGGCTCAATCATCGGCGGTCTTGTGCTTGTATTCGCAAAGGTCTTCGATGCGGCAGCTGCCGCAACGTGGCTTGCGAGCCTGGCAAACGTAGCGGCCATGCAGGATGAGCCAGTGGTGGGCATCGATCAGGTAATCTTTGGGGACGAACTTGAGCAGTTTCTTCTCGACTTCGAGCACGGTCTTGCCGGGTGCGATGCCAGTGCGGTTGCTGACGCGGAAGATGTGCGTGTCAACGGCCATGGCCGGCTGGCGGAAGGCGGTGTTGAGCACCACGTTGGCGGTCTTGCGGCCAACGCCTGGCAACGCTTCCAGTGCTTCCCGCGTCTGCGGGACTTCGCCGTCATGGCGTTCGATCAACAATCGGCATGCCTCGATGACATTCTTGGCCTTGCTGTTGTAGAGGCCGATGGTCTTGATGTAGTCGCTTAACCCCTCGACCCCCAAAGCATGAATAGCCTGCGGTGTATTGGCGACCGGGAACAGGCGCGCGGTGGCTTTGTTGACGCCGACATCGGTGGACTGAGCAGAAAGCGTCACCGCAACCAGCAGCTCGAAAGGGGTGGTGTAAGCCAGTTCCGTTTTCGGGTCGGGATTATCTTCGTGCAGCCTGCGAAAGATCTCCAGGCGTTTGGCGGCATTCATGGGGTCAACGCTTTCCTTGACGACGTGTGAGGGTGGGGCCTAGCCAATTGTACAAGGCCAGCAGGGTGCCGAGCAGTAGCAGTGCACCTGCCGGCAGGTTGGCCAGATGCATGCCCGCAACCTGGTCCAGCCATTGGCGACCAGCACCTAGCAGCAGGCAGGCGAGCAGCACGCCAGGCAAAAGGAGCAACAGTTGCCGCCAGCGGCCTGCGCTTGGCAGCAGTATGTCGAGAGCAAGGCATTGCAGGCAGATCAGGGCTGGGAAATAGCCAAGCGCCAGCGACAATGGCAATGCCCAGGCGCGCAGCGCCAGTTGCAGGCAACTGACAAGCGCAGCAAGCAACAGCAGGCTTGCCAGCCAGTATTTCGCGCCGCGAAGTGTTGCCCGCAATGGGCTTAGCAAGCATTGGTGGAGGAGCGGCAGCACGAGCATGCACATGCCGATGGCAAAAGCCTGAGGCAGCGTTCGCGTTGCGCCAAGCAGTGGAGCCAGGCCGGTTGCCAGCAAGCAGAATCTATTCATGGTCAGGTGCTCCGAGCAGTTCGCGGCGATGCTGGTCAAAATAGCGCAATGCCTCTTGTTGGGCGTCGATGACTGCCCGAGAAGTAACGGTTGCACCGGCCAACTGGTCGAAGTCGCCCTGGTCGCGCCGGATCGCCCAGTGGTCGCCAAGGCCATGCTTGGCAAACTGCTCCAGCCAGCCAGACTGCGGATCGGCAATCTGGGCGCCCAACCCAGGGCTTTCCTGCTGTTCGACCACCCGAGTCCCGATCAGGCGGCCAGCGGTGTCGATGGCAATGGTCAGCCTGATAGGGCCGGCGTAGCCCTGTACCTGGCTTACCAGCACGATGGCGGTTGGCGAAGTGCCGCGTGTTGCGCGATAGGCGGCGAGTATCTTGCTATGCAGCGGCTGGTCGGCCGGCAATGCCAACGCGCTGTCCAGCGGGTGGTTGTCGTAGTTTTGCGTCGGCAGGGCTGCGAGGAACTGGCTAGCCCGCAACTGGCGCTCGGCATCGACGATGGCGGGGCGGGTCCAGTATTGCCAGGCCAACGTCACCGCCATCGCCGAGCCACCGAGGGCAAGTAGCAGCAAGGTACTGCGAATGGGCGCGATCATGGCAACGCCTGCTGGCGCCGCGAGGCGAACCGATCCAGGGCGGGCGCGGTCAGGTTCATCAGCAGGATGGCGAATGCCGTGCCATCCGGGTAACTGCCCCAAGTGCGAATCAGGTAGATCAGCGCGCCTGCGCCAAAGCCGAACAGCAGCCTGGCCAGATTGGACTTGGGGCCGGACACAGGCTCAGTGGCGATGAAAAACGCTGCCAGCATGGTTGAGCCGCTGAACAGGTGCAGCAGTGGCGAGCCGTTCGAATCCGAGCCTGAGCCATTCCAGGCCAGCAGGCTGAACAGAAACAGCCCGCTCAGCAGGCCTGCCGGGGCATGCCAGCTGATGACCTTGCGCAGCCACAGAAACAACCCGCCGAGCAGCAGGGCCAGGTTGATCCATTCGCTGCTGCTGCCGCCGACATTGCCAAAGCCGGGGTGGCTGGCGAACAGCTCGTCGATGGTCAGGCTGCGATTGTGGCGCAGGCCGTCGAGAATGGTCGGTCCCGCCCAAGCATCGATCTGGGTAGCGCTGCCAGACACTAGCTGAAGGCTGTCGATAAAGCCAAGGGCCTGGCTGGGCCAGTGAGTCATTTGCAGTGGAACGTTCAGTAGCACACATGCGTAACCGACCATCGCCGGGTTGAACAGGTTGCGGCCCACTCCGCCGAAGGCCTGCTTGCCGACGCCGATGGCAATGCATGCCGCTGTCACGGGCAACCACCAAGGCGCCGCTGCTGGCAGGGCGAGGGCCAGCAGCACGGCCGTCACCAGGGCGCTGCCATCGTTCAATGCCGGCAGAACAGGCAGGCGGCGTACTGCCAGCAGTGCCGCTTCGCAACCCAGAGCGCCACTGGCGCACAGCAACAGGCTGAACAGTACCCCCCAACCCTGCGTCCAGAACGAGGCGAGCAAGCCGGGTATACAGGCCAGCAGCACCAGGCCCATGGCCCTGCGTAATCGTGGGTCAGGGCTTGTCATGTTCAGGCCCGGCCGCTGTGTGCGCGGCATTGGCGGCGGCGGTTTGTTGCGCCTTGATGCGTTCGAGGGCGGCCTTGATCGGGTCTGCCGCGCCTTTGGCGGCTTCGGCCGCACGTGCCAGGCGCTGCGCTTCCCGGCGCGCCACATCGCGTTGCAGGCGGGCGCTTCGCTGTTCATGGCGCTGGCGGGCTTTATCGCGGCGCTGGCGGCGGGCCTGCAGTTGCTCGGGGGTATGGGCCAGGCCGCTGACAATCGGCACCACCGCCGCCGGCAGTGGGCGCATGTCGATGCAGTCGACCGGGCAGGGCGACAGGCAAAGGTCACAGCCGGTGCATTCGTTGGCGATGACCGTGTGCATCAGTTTTGCGGCACCGATGATGGCATCGACCGGGCAAGCCTGGACGCACTTGGTGCAACCGATGCATTCGGCTTCGCGAATATAGGCAACCTGGGGCGGTGCGCTGCCCCGTTGCGGGTCCGGCGCCAGCAGCGGTACCTCGAGCAGCGCGGCCAGCGCGGCGATGGTTTCGCTGCCGCCCGGCGGGCACTTGTTGATTGCTTCGCCTGCAGCCAGGCCTTCGGCGTAGGGCCGGCAGCCATTGTGGCCGCATTTTCCGCATTGGGTCTGCGGCAACAGGGCGTCGATACGTTGAATCAAGTTCATTGCGTGAAAAGTCCGTTGAAACCCGAGAACGCCAGGGCCATGACACCCGTACCGATCAATGTAATAGGCAGGCCGCGCAGCGCGGCCGGTATTTCAGCGTGCTGACTGCGCTGGTACAGGTCGTCAAACAGCGTCAGCGCAAGCCAGAAGCCGAGGCCGGCCAGTATCCCCACGCTCAACGTTGCAAGCGCGCCAGTGCGGGTTCCCGTCACTTGCAGTGCCAAGCCCAGCAGCAATGCATTGCCCAGCATCGGTCGCGCAAGGTGCCGGGTGGGCCACTGCGGACGTAGCGTTGCCAGCATCTGCGGCAGTCCCCATGCGAGCAGTCCCAGCCAGGGCAGGAGCAGGAACAGGCGCAGGTCCTGCGCATGCAAGGGCACTACGATCACGCGCTCGAGCACTTGCCCGCCGATTACCCCGAGCGCTGTCGACATGGCACCTGCCAGGCCGCACACGTGCAGCCGCAGCCGGCTTGGCGGCTGTTTTTGCAAGAGCAGATGGCTGACCAGCGCAGCGCTTGCCAGGATCAGCATGTAGTCGTTCATGTGAATGACGATAGCCGGGAAACGCCTTGCACGTCCGGCATTGGCGCAGCAGATGGAGCTGCCCCGGCGGTGAGTCCGGGGCAGTGGGGTTACTTGATGCGCTGACCTGGCTTGGCGCCGCTGTCAGGGCTGAGCAGGTAGATCTCTTCGCCGCCAGGGCCGGCCGCCATGACCATGCCCTCGGACACGCCAAAGCGCATTTTCCGCGGCTTGAGGTTCGCCACCATCATGGTCAGGCGGCCTTCCAGCTTGGACGGGTCCGGATAGGCCGACTTGATTCCGGAGAACACATTGCGGCGCTCGTCACCGATGTCCAGGGTCAGTTGCAGCAACTTGTCGGCCCCAGGCACGGCTTCGGCCTTGACGATCAGCGCGACGCGCAGGTCGACGGCGGCAAAGGTGTCGAACTCGATCTCGGTCGACAGCGGGTCTTTGCTCAGCTCGCCATTGCCAGCTGGTGCCTGTGCTTCGGCGGCCAGCAGGTCTTCCTTGCTGGCTGCGACCATGGCTTCGACCTTGGCCGGCTCGATGCGGCTCATCAGCGCCTTGAAGGGGTTCAACGGGTGGTTTTCCAGGCGCGATTGATGGTCGTTCCAGGTCAGCGGGGCGACGTTGAGGAACGCTTCGGCGTCGGCGGCCAGCAGCGGCAACACTGGCTTGAGGAAGATCACCAGCTGGCGGAACAGGTTGATGCCCTGGGCGCAGATGGCCTGGACTTCGTCCTGCTTGCCTTCCTGCTTGGCCAGCGACCAGGGCGCCTTGTCGGCGATCCAGGCGTTGGCACGGTCGGCCAGGGCCATGATTTCGCGCATTGCACGGCCGAAGTCGCGGCCTTCATAGGCCTCGGCGATCGACGGGGCTGCGGCGAGGAAGGCCTCGGTCAGCTCCGGCGCTGCGTCGCCCGCGACCATCACGCCAGCATTGCCCTTGTGGATGAAGCCTGCGCAACGGCTGGCAATGTTGACGACCTTGCCGACCAGGTCGGAGTTGACCTTCTGCACGAAGTCCTCGAGGTTCAGGTCGAGGTCATCGACGCCACGGCCAAGCTTGGCGGCGTAGTAGTAGCGCAGGTATTCCGGCTGCAGGTGGTCCAGGTAGGTGCGAGCCTTGATGAAGGTGCCACGCGATTTGGACATCTTCGCGCCGTTGACGGTCAGGTAGCCGTGCACGTTGACCGCGGTCGGTTTGCGGAAGCCGGCGCCTTCGAGCATGGCTGGCCAGAACAGGGCGTGGAAGTTGACGATGTCCTTGCCGATGAAGTGATACAGCTCGGCCTTGGAGCCTTCGTTCCAGAAGGCATCGAAGTCCAGTTCAGGGCGGCGGGCACAGAGGTTCTTGAAGCTGGCCATGTAGCCGATCGGCGCGTCCAGCCAGACGTAGAAGTACTTGCCTGGCTCGCCTGGGATCTCGAAGCCGAAGTAGGGCGCATCACGCGAGATGTCCCACTCCTGCAGGCCGGAATCCAGCCATTCGGCGAGCTTGTTGGCCACGGCATCCTGCAGGGTGCCGCTGCGGGTCCACTGCTGCAGCATGGCCTGGAAGTCTGGCAGCTTGAAGAAGAAGTGCTGGGAATCGCGCAGTACCGGCGTGGCACCGGAGATTGCCGACTTGGGGTTCTTCAGTTCGGTCGGGGCGTAGGTGGCGCCGCACTTCTCGCAGTTGTCGCCGTACTGGTCTTCAGCCGCACATTTCGGGCAGGTGCCCTTGATGAAACGGTCGGCGAGGAACATGCCCTTTTCAGGGTCGAAATACTGGGTCACCGAACGGGTGGCGATGTGCCCGGCGTCACGCAGGCGTGAGTAGATAAGGCTCGACAGCTCGCGGTTTTCGTCACTGTGGGTGGAGTGGAAGTTGTCGAAGTCCACCAGGAAGTCTGCGAAGTCGCCGCTGTGCTCGGCCTGGACATTGGCGATCAACTGCTCGGGGGTGATGCCTTCCTTTTCGGCGCGCAGCATGATGGCCGAACCGTGGGCATCGTCGGCGCAGACATAGATGCACTGGTTGCCGCGCAGCTTCTGGAAGCGCACCCACATGTCCGTCTGGATGTACTCCAGCATATGGCCAAGGTGGATGGATCCATTGGCATAGGGCAGGGCGCTGGTGACGAGAATCTGACGTGGCTCGGACATGGTGGCTCGGCTACTTATCTGGCTCGGGTAAAAATGAGGGTGATCGGCCACTATAAAGGGCCGGCGAAGATATTTCACCCCAAGCACGCATCTGCTGACGATTGACGGGTTACGATAGGCGTCTGTTTCGTACTCTGTTTGCCAATGGGAGTGTCCATGAGTGCCGTCACCCGTGCCGCCGTCGAAGGCGTGCTTCGCCAGTACACCGACCCTTACCTGAACCAGGACCCGGTCAGCGCCGGCTGCGTGCGCGCTATCGACATCCAGGCTGGGCAGGTCGCTGTGCAGTTGCAGCTGGGCTATGCCGCCGGCTTGTTCAAGAACGGCTGGGCCCAGGTGCTGCAGACCGCGATCGAAAACCTCGACGGTGTCAGCTCGGCCCAGGTATCGATCGACTGCCAGGTCGCCGCGCACAAGGCCCAGGCCCAAGTGCCGGCCATGGCCAACGTCAAGAACATCATCGCCGTGGCCTCGGGCAAGGGCGGGGTCGGCAAGTCGACCACGGCCGCCAACCTGGCCTTGGCCCTGGCCCGTGAAGGTGCCCGCGTGGGCATTCTCGATGCCGACATCTATGGCCCCAGCCAGGGCGTGATGTTCGGTATCCCCGAGGGTACCCGCCCGCAGATTCGCGAGCAGAAGTGGTTTGTGCCGATCAAGGCCCACGGCGTCGAAGTCATGTCCATGGCATTTCTCACCGATGACAACACGCCGATGGTCTGGCGTGGGCCGATGGTCTCGGGTGCATTGTTGCAACTGGTGACCCAGACTGCCTGGGACGACCTGGATTATCTGGTCATCGACATGCCGCCGGGTACTGGCGATATCCAGCTGACCCTGGCGCAGAAGGTGCCGGTGGCCGGCTCGGTGATCGTCACCACGCCGCAGGACCTGGCCCTGCTGGATGCCAAGAAAGGCGTGGAGATGTTCCGCAAGGTCAACATCCCGGTGCTGGGTGTGGTGGAGAACATGGCCGTGCACATCTGCTCGAACTGCGGCCATGCCGAGCACCTGTTCGGCGAAGGCGGTGGTGAGAAGCTGGCGGCGCAGTATGGCGTCGACCTGCTGGCCTCGCTGCCGCTCTCGATGCTGATCCGCGAGCAGGCCGACAGCGGCAAGCCGACGGCGATTGCCGAGCCGGAAAGCCAGATTGCCATGGTCTACCAGGAACTGGCGCGCCAGGTGGGCGCACGGATCGTGCTGCAGGAAGCGGCGGCGCCGGCAATGCCGAGCATCACCATCAGCGAGGACTGAAAACCGCACGAGCTGCTTCGCGGGCTGCCCGCGAAGCAGGCGACTCAGCATTTCAGTGAGGCATAAAAAAACCCGCCAGAAGGCGGGTTTTTTTGAAAGCTAGGAAGCTGAGATCGACTTAGGCGATCTGAACTTCTTCAGCCTGCATGCCTTTCTGGCCGCGGGTAGCGACGAAAGTAACAGCCTGGCCTTCTTTCAGGGTTTTGAAGCCGTCAGCTTGGATGGCTTTGAAGTGCACGAACAGGTCGTCGCCCGACTGAGGGGTGATGAAGCCGTAGCCTTTCTCATCGTTGAACCACTTAACAACACCGGATTGACGGTTGGACATTTTTCTGTCTCCTTGGACAATTTGATAACGGTCAGGAAAAACCCTGGCCGGGACTGAGCGCAAAGAGAGCAGAAAATTCAGCGATGGGCCGATCAGGATCGTGCATCAAACTAGAGATTCTCGGTGTCACGTGCAGCACAGTGGCGTCACCTTACCCCACTTTCCGCGAGCTGCCAATGGTCTGTGAACGCTTTACGCAAATTCAGATCGGCGGCGGCTACAGCCCCCGTCCGGCGCGGGATGTGGCACGGAACTTTAACCCAGGCGCCGGGACCGGTAATATGCGCGTCTGGATTTTCCCCTCGCAACTCTTCAGGACACCCCCGCCATGAGCATCAAATCGGACAAGTGGATTCGCCGCATGGCGCAGGAACACGGCATGATCGAACCGTTCGTCGAGCGCCAGGTGCGCGGCGAACACGACAGCCGGGTCATCTCCTTCGGCGTCTCCAGCTACGGCTACGACGTGCGTTGCGCCGACGAATTCAAAGTGTTCACCAACATCAACTCGGCCACCGTCGACCCGAAAAACTTCGACGCCGGCAGCTTCGTCGACGTCAAGAGCGATGTCTGCATCATTCCGCCGAACTCCTTCGCGCTGGCCCGTACTGTCGAGTACTTCCGCATCCCGCGCAACGTGTTGACTATCTGCCTGGGCAAGAGCACCTACGCCCGTTGCGGGATCATCGTCAACGTCACCCCGCTCGAGCCGGAGTGGGAAGGCCACGTGACCCTGGAATTCTCCAACACCACCACCTTGCCGGCGAAGATCTACGCCAACGAAGGCGTGGCGCAGATGCTGTTCCTCGAATCCGATGAAGAGTGCGAAGTGTCTTACAAGGACCGTGGCGGCAAGTACCAGGGCCAGCGCGGCGTCACCCTGCCGCGCACCTGATCCGACGAGCGCGGGGAATTACTTTCCCTGCTGGCACTCCAAGAATTTGAACAGTGCCGAATACGCATGCAGCGTGTCGGCCCTCGTCAGGAGCTGCCAATGAAACTCGACCCCGTAATCACTGCGAAGCTGGCTGTACTGCAGCCCAACCAGATCGGGTTGCTGGCCTGGTCACTGCTGGCGCACCCGCTGCCCATGCAGGCCGGCGGCGTGCCGCACCAGCCAGATCCCGATACGCCGCAGCCGGCGGAGCCCGGTGAACATCCGCCGATGGAGCCGGGTGAACCTACCCTTCCCGACGAGCCGCCACCTTCTCCGGTTGCCTGATCAGAGGGCAAGTGCCCAGACATGATCGTCGCCAGCGAGGAAAACGCGGCCGCTCAGGCCCGGCTCGACCAACCATCCCCCGGTGAATTCACCAAATGCCGGCAGCAGGCTGACCTGAGCATCGATCAAGAAGCAAGGTAGCCTGAGCTTTTGTCGAGCCCGCCCGCGCAGCACGAATACCGGATGCACGTGCCCGGCCAGCACTGGGTGGCTGGGGTGAGGCAGCGGTTCGTGCTGCAGGGCAAAGGGTTCCAGCAGCAACGGTTCGTCCCGCACTTCGATCCCCAGTGCCAGAGGCGGGTCACCGGCGTGGCGATCATGGTTGCCACGCACCAGCACTACCTTGAGCCTGGCATGGCGGCTTCTCCATGTGTGCAGGCTGGCCAGCGTGGCAGGGGAATGCGCAGCACGTGCGTGAAGAAAGTCGCCGAGGATGATCAACTGCTCGCAATCATGGCTGTTCAGCAATGCATCCAGGCGTGCCAGGGTGGCGGCCGTGGTGCCTCGTGGAACAGGTTGATGCAACGCTCGGTAACTGGCCGCCTTGCCGATATGGACGTCGGCCACCAGCAGGGCGCGGCGGGCTGGCCAGTAGATTGCCTTGTCCGGTAACAGCCAGAGCGTTTCGCCACAGTGCTCGATGGGCAGATAAGTATTCATGGCCTGTTTGCCGCCTTCTCCAGGTCGGCCACCATTCGCGCAATGCGGTCGGCCAGTTTTTCTGTGCTCAAGGTCTCGCGCATGCCTTCCACCAATAGGGCGAACGCCAGCGGGCCAGGCCGCTGCAGTGCGCGCAGGTCCAATTGCAGGCCCTGCATCTTGAGCAACTGGCGATGCAGCCGCTCGATCTCCAGTTCTTCGCTCAGTACTTCATCGCGGGCCTGGCCGAGCAGCAGGTTGCCGGCATCATGTTTGCGGAACACCTCATAGAACAACCCGCTGGAGGCTTGAATCTGCCGTGTGCTTTTTTGCGCGGCCGGGTAGCCCCCGAACACCAGGCCGGCGATCTGGGCGATTTCGCGAAAACGCCGCAGCGCCATTTCGCCAGCGTTCAGGCTCGCCAGCACGTCCTCCAGCAGCTTGTCGCCCGACAGCGCCTCTGGCAGGCAACTGGCCCAATCCACACTGCTGGGGCTGAGCAGCTCGAAACCATAGTCATTCACTGCGATGGACACCGATAGCGGCTGCACCCGGCTCACCCGCCAGGCGATCAGATTGGCCAGGCCCAGGTTGGCCATGCGCCCTGCGAAAGGGTAAAGGAACAGATGCGAGCCCTGGCGCGATCCCAGCGTTTCGGCCAGCAGCGTGCCGCAGGTGGGTAAGGCCGACCACTGCGACTGCACGGCCAAAAGTGGCCGTACGGCCTGCATCTCCGGGCCGGTAAAGTGCCCATGCGCGGCTGCATCGAGTTGCTTGACCAGCGCGTCGGCCAGTTCACTGGACAGCGGCATGCGCCCGCCATTCCAGCGCGCCACGGCGGCCTTGCGCGCGGTACTGCGGCGTACGTAGGCGGTCATGCCTTCGACCCGCACCAACTCCAGGACCCGTCCGGCAAACACCAGGGTATCGCCAGGTCGCAGGCGGGCAATGAAGGCTTCCTCGACACTGCCCAGGTGCTTGCCGCCGCCACCCTTGCTCCAGTACTTGAGCTGCAGGCTGGCGTCGCTGACGATAGTGCCGATGCCCATGCGCTGGCGCCGTGCCAGGCGCTCGCTGGTCACCCGCCAGACCCCGTCTGGGTGCGCCTCTACCCGCTGATAATCGGGGTAGGCCGTCAAGGCGTGGCCACCGTGATTGACGAAGTCCAGGGCCCACTGCCACTGGTCGTCGCGCAGGTCGCGGAATGCCCAGGTGCTGCGAACTTCCTCAAGCAATTGACCAGGGCGAAAGCCACTGCCCAGCGCCATGCTGACCACGTGCTGGACCAGGACATCCATGCATAGGCGCGGCGAGCGACGCGCCTCGATGTGGCCGGCAGCCAGTGCCGCCCGGGCAGCGGCGGCTTCCACCAGTTCCAGGCTATGGGTCGGTACCAGGGTTATGCGCGAGCGGCGCCCCGGTGCATGGCCAGAGCGGCCGGCACGCTGCATGAGGCGAGCAATGCCTTTGGCCGAGCCGACCTGCAGCACCCGTTCGACCGGCAGGAAATCCACCCCCAGGTCCAGGCTGGACGTGCAGACGACTGCCTTGAGTGTGCCCTGCTTGAGGCTCTGCTCGACCCAGTCGCGGGTCGCCCGGGCCAGTGACGCATGATGCAAGGCAATTTGCCCGGCCCAGTCGGGGCGGGCGTCCAGCAAGGCCTGGTACCAGAGTTCGGCCTGGGCACGGGTGTTGGTGAACACCAGGCTGCTGGTGCTGGCGTCGAGCTCATCGGCAACCTGGCCGAGCATCTTCAAGCCCATGTGCCCAGCCCAGGGGAACCGTTCGATGGCATCGGGCAGCAAGGTGTCGACAAGCAGCTGCTTGTCCTGCCGGCCTTTCACCAGCTCACCACCCTCTGGAAGCAGCACCTCAAGGGCGTGCGGCAGATTGCCAAGCGTGGCCGACAAACCCCAGGTCATCAGGCCGGGATGCCAGCGGCGCAAGCGGGCCAGGGCCAGTTGCAGCTGCACCCCGCGCTTGTTGCCAAGCAGCTCGTGCCATTCATCCACCACCAACAGGCGCAGGCTGGCAAAGTCATCGGCGGCCTGCGCCCGGGTCAACAGCAGGGTCAGGCTTTCCGGCGTGGTGATCAGGGCGCTTGGCAGGCGCCGGGCCTGGCGAGCGCGCTCGGCGCTGCCGGTGTCGCCACTGCGCACGCCGACCGTCCAGTTCAGGCCGAGCTCATCCAGTGGCATTTGCAGGGCACGCGCCGTATCGGCCGCCAGTGCGCGCATGGGGGTGATCCAGAGCACCTGCAGCCCTGCGGGCTGGCGCCCGGTGGCTGGCTTGGCGAAGGCACGCAGCGCTCCCAGCCAGAGCGCATAAGTCTTGCCCGCGCCTGTGCTGGCATGCAGCAGCCCTGATTCGCCACGGCCGACTGCCGCCCATATCTGGCGCTGGAAAGCGAAGGGCTTCCAGCCACGGGCGGTGAACCAGGCATTGGCGAGGTCGGCAGGGGCGGGCATGGCGGCGAGAGGTCCTGAGCAGGTTGTGCTTCTACAGACCACTTGCCCCATGCATTGGTTTTAACCGATCAGTTGGCCAGCAGGTATCCGCTGCGGCACACCTGCTCACCCGCGACATGGGCAATGACCATGCCCGCCGTGGCCATGCGCCGTACGCTGCGTGCATACAGCAGGCCGGGTTGGCTGTTGCGTATGGCGGTCACCCGGTCACTCAGCGGGTCGATGACTTCGGCGATCAGTTGCCCGGCTTCCAGCTGCTGACCAGGGCGGGCGTGATACACCAGCAGCCCGCCAAGGGGCGCGGCCACGGGTTCAACGGCAGCCAGTGGTGTGGCCAGGCGTGGTAGCGCCGGCAGGGGGGGCACAGTGCCTTCGATGACACTTGCGTGGGTCAGGTAATCGAGAATCGCCTGGCAGTCCTGGCTAGCCAGGTCATGGTTCACATCGGCCTGGCCACGCAGTTCGACGGTCACCGCGATGCTGCCCAGCGGGATCGGGTAGCGCTTGCCGAAGCGCTGCTGCAGTTGCCACCAGACCAGGCTGAAACATTCGTCGAACGATTGCCCGCCGGAGTCGGTGGCCAGGAGGCTGGCCTGGGCCCCCAGGTAGCGGGCCAGTGGCTCGACCTGTGGCCAGGCTTCCGGGGTGGTGTAAAGATGTTCGACAGCCTCGAAGTCACAGTGCAGGTCCAGCACCAGGTCGGCATCGCAGGCCAGCCGTTGCAAGGTCAGGCGCTGGGACTGCAACGGCGTGTGCGCCGGGTGAGCATCCAGCCCGCGACGCAGGTATTCGCGGATCAATGCCACGTTGTGGGCTGGGTCCTGGGTCAGGTGGCCTTCGATCTGGTCGCCGATGCTGTCGGAGAGGTCGACGAAGTTACGGTTGAAATTCTCGCCGCTCTGCAGCTCGAAACGGCCCAGGGGGGCGTCCAGCATCACCTGCTCCAGGCCGACCGGGTTGGCCACCGGTACCAGAATGATCTCGCGCAGCAGGCGACCCTGCTGTTCCAGCTCTGCCAGGCGGCGCTTGAGGTGCCAGGCCACCAGCATGCCGGGCAGTTCATCGGCATGCAGCGAGGCCTGGATATACACCTTGGCGCCACCACGTGGGCCGTAGTGGAAGCTGTGCAATTGGCGGGTAATGCCCGGTACGGGCGAGAGCAGGTCGTGAGTCGAATGGTGCATGGTGGTCCTGGCTGCGTGGCGAAAACGGTCTGCGACGGGTCGGCAGAAAGATAGAAGCATAATTTCCGTTGTCGCGCCTCACCGCATTGCCTTCTTTCAGACCAGCAATGCCTGCAGGCTTGCCAGGTCATCGGCCTCATCGACCGGTTTGTCCAGGCGCCAGCGCAACATCCGCGGAAATCTGACGGCGATGCCGCTCTTGTGGCGTTTGGACAGCGCAATGCCCTCGAAGCCCAGCTCGAACACCAGGGTGGGGGTGACGCTACGCACTGGCCCGAAGGTTTCCACGGTGGTCTTGCGGATGATTGCATCCACCTTGCGCATCTCTTCGTCGCTTAGCCCCGAATAGGCCTTGGCGAAGGGCACCAGCGCGCGCTCGGGTGTGCCGGGTGGCGCGTTCCACACGGCAAAGGTGTAGTCGCTGTAGAGGCTGGCACGGCGGCCGTGGCCGCGTTGGGCATAAATCAGTACCGCATCGACGCTGAATGGGTCGATCTTCCACTTCCACCACAGGCCCATGTCCTTGGTCCGGCCTACGCCGTACAGGGCATCGCGCTGCTTGAGCATCAGCCCCTCCACGCCCAGGATGCGCGACTGTTCGCGTTGCCGGGCGAGCTCGCTCCAGTTCTGGCCACCGAGCAGCGGTGAAAGGAGCAGTGGGGCCAAGGGGTGCTCGGCCACTACACACTCCAGCTGCTTACGCCGTTCATGTTGCGGGCGGTTGCGCCAGTCCTCGCCTTGCCATTCCAGCAAGTCATAGGCTTGCAGCACCACTGGAGCGTCAGCCAGGAGCTTCTTGCCCAGGGTCTTGCGGCCGATGCGTTGCTGCAGTACGGCGAACGGCTGCACTGCCGGTGCGCTGGCATCCATGCCTGGCTTCCAGACCAGGATTTCGCCGTCGAGCACGGTGCCATCCGGCAGGCTCTCGGCCAAACCGTGCAATTCGGGAAAGCGCTCGGTGACCAGTTCCTCGCCGCGCGACCAAATCCACAGCTGGCCATCGCGCTTGACGACTTGGGCGCGGATGCCATCCCACTTCCATTCGATCTGCCAGGCAGCGGGCAAGCCGAGCAAGGCTTCGAATTGCTCTGGTGGGGCCTGGAGGGCGTGAGCCAGGAAGAATGGGTAAGGCAGGCCACCGCGCTGGCTATGTTCATCAGCGGATTCTTCGGCGATCAACGTGTGGTAACTGGCGGCCGTTGGGCGATGGCCGATATCGGTATAGCCGACCAATCGCTGGGCCACGCGTTTGGCATCCAGCCCGGCCAGTTGTGCCAGGGCCCGTGTGACCAGTAGCTTGGACACGCCGACGCGAAAACTGCCGGTGATCAGTTTCAGGCAAACCATCAGGCTGGGGCGGTCCAATTGTGCCCACAAGGGGGGCAGGCGTTGCCGGGCTTCGTCAGCTGGCAGGCCACGCAAGGGCAGCAACCGGGTTTCGACCCAGTATGCCAGGCCATCGTCGCTGGCCTGGCTGTCTTCTGGTAGCAGTAGCGAGATGGTCTCGGCCAGGTCGCCCACGGCCTGGTAGCTCTCTTCGAACAACCATTCGGGTAACCCCGCCATCGCCGTGGCCAGTTCGCGCAGCATGCGGGTTGGTACCAGCTGGCGCGGGCGCCCGCCAGCGAGGAAATACACGGCCCAGGCTGCATCCTCGGCGGGCGCTGCAGCAAAGTAGTCGCGCAGGGCCTCGAGCTTGGCATTGCTGGACGTGGTGGCATCCAGGCGCAGGTACAGATCGGCGAAGGCTTTCATGCCTCAGGCTCCCTGATCGTGGTGTCATCCTCTTCGCCGTATTCGGTGACGAAGGCGCGGGCATCCAGGCCTTGCTCGTTGAGGTAGCGCACCAGCACATTTACCGAACCGTGGGTAACCATGACCCGTTCCGCTCCTGTCTGTTCGATGGCCCACAGCAGCCCCGGCCAGTCGGCGTGGTCAGACAACACGAAGCCCCGATCCACACCGCGCCGTCGGCGGGTACCGCGCAACAGCATCCAGCCGCTGGCAAAGGCGTCGCTGTACTCGCCGAAACGGCGCATCCAGCTGCTACCTGCGGCAGACGGCGGCGCCAGAATCAGCGCCTGACGCATCAGCGGGTCGTTGCGCGGGACATCACCGGCATAGCGGGTGGCCGGCAGCTGCACGCCGGCGTCGCGGTACACCCTGTTCAGCGGCTCGACAGCGCCATGCACGAGGATCGGTCCGATGTCCGGGTCCAGCCCATGAAGAATTCGCTGAGCCTTGCCGAAGGCATAGCAGAACAGCACGCTGGCCTTGCCTTGCTCGCAGTTGCTACGCCACCAGGCATTGATCCCGGCAAAGATGTTCGCCTGGCTGGGCCAGCGGTAGATGGGCAGGCCGAACGTGGACTCGGTGATGAAGGTATGGCAGCGCACCGGTTCGAAGGCGGCGCAGGTGCCATCCGGCTCGACTTTGTAGTCACCTGAAGCCACCCACACTTCACCTTGATACTCGAGACGCACCTGTGCCGAACCCAGGACATGGCCGGCCGGGTGCAGGCTGAGTGTGACGCCGTGATGCTGGATATGCTCGCCGTAAGGCAGGGTCTGCAGGTCGATGTCCTGGCCCAGGCGGCTGCGCAGGATGCCTGCGCCAGGGGCTGCGGTCAGGTAGTGGCGGTTGCCGCTGCGGGCATGGTCGCCATGGCCGTGGGTGATCACGGCCCGATCGACCGGCCGCCAGGGGTCTATGTAGAAGTCGCCGGGTGGGCAGTAAAGGCCTTCGGGTCGGGCGATGACGAGGTCCATGGCTTCTGTGTGCTGGTTTGGGGTTACCAGTTAGGAGCCGTGGCTGAAGGTGGAAGTTCGGATGGAGTTGGGGCTGATAGGTGCCTGGCGGAAGATTTATGGCGTCTTTGAGATCGAGCGCCGCCCGCGCGGCGCATCGCGGATAAATCCGCTCCTACATTTTTTCGGGCCAATTATTCCTGTGAGGTTATCGCTGTCCGCCTTGGTGCATGACGGGAGACAGATGGGGCTGCGTCAATGCCCACAGAGATGTATCGCCATACCAACAAGGCGGTCCCTGTTGGCTTCACAGGAGTGACTGGCCCAAAACAAATGTAGGAGCGGATTTATCCGCGATGCGCCGCGCGGGCGGCGCTCGATCTCACAGGCGCTGAGAGCTTTCTGGCGGTCACCCTGGCGGCCCCCCGGCCGATCTTTCCACACGCCCTCACTTGCCCGGAACCAGCGTCAACCGCTGGCTGCCATAGGCCCGCCCGAAGTTCTGCGGCTGCAACGGCAGGCTCATGAACCGCCCCTTGAACCAGGCATCCAGCCCGTCGCTGTAATGCGAACTGGCCGGGTTGCCTGACTGGCCGTTGCTGGTCAGCACCTGCAGCGGTTCGGCCTGGCCGAAGTCGACGATCATCCGCGCCGAGGCGGGCAGGCGAGTGTCGAAGTCGCTACCCCAGGCATAAGGGGTCAGGGCCAGTGTGGTGAAGTCGCCACCGGCGGCCAGCGGCGAACGGCTCAGCGCATCGCCCAGCCCGTGGTAGGCAGGGGCTGGCCAGCGGTACTGGTGCAGCTTGCCCCACTGCCAGGCGCGGCGGTCGCTGCCCAGTTGCGCGGTGCCGGCATCCACGGCGGCGGCCAGGCTGCGGGCGAGGATGGCGGGTTTGTCTTCTTTTTGCGGGGTATTGCGATCGTCCCAGAACGGGCTGTCGTCGCGGCCCAGCAAGTGGTCGGCCTGTGCCGAGTACGACAGGCGGGCGCCGCTGACGAACGCCTGCCAGGCTGGGTTCGATTCCGGGCCGAGGTCGTCGAGGAAGGTCTGCCGGGCCACTTCCTGGAGGAACAGTTCGTAAAGCGCGGCATCCGCCGAAACCGGGCTCAGGCGGCCATCAAAGGCCTTCAACCGGGCAAGGGCATCGCGCGCCTTGTCGCGCTGGGCCGCGGGCAGCGCATCGATCGCGTGCTTGAGCGGCTGGGCCATGCCAGGCGCGTCGAACATCTGCTTCAGCTTGTCAGCCAGCAGCGTCACCTGGTCGTTCTGCATGGCCATCACGCTGCGGCTGTCGTGGCGGCCGTTGCCGGCCAGCTGCGCCAGGCGCTCGGCGCGTTCAGGGTAGTACCAGGTGCTGGACAGCTGCATGCCATAGCCCCGCGGCAGGCTGCGCTGGTTGGCGTGGGCGATCCAGCCGGCCGGTGGGTCCTGGTCATAGGGGTGCAGCATCGGGTCGGCGTAGCCGTCCCAGTCATAGCGACCGTCCCAGCCAGGCGATGGCAACAGCCCTTGGCCTTCGCGGCGGTTCGGGTAACGGCCGCTGACTTGCCAGCCGATATGCTCAGGCTCGGCGAAAACGAAGTTGAGCGCGGCCGTGGCGACTTCACGGGTGCTGTCGAAGGCGCGCTCTATGTTTTGTGCGCGGGTCAGGTCGAACAGTGCATCGAGGCTACGGTCGCCCTTGAGCTGAGGCAGGCTCAGCGCCAGGCCCAGGCTGGCGTTCCCTGCCTGGGGGAGCAGGGTGCCGTGGCGGGTGTCGTACATCACCTCGCGCTGTGGGCGTTGGCCGCGAACAAAGAAGGTTTCGCTGCGGGCTCGGGCTGGCAGCCACTTGCCGTCGGCCAGGTAGGTCACCTGGCTGCCCGCATGGCGCAGTTGCTCCAGGTACAGGTCCTGGTTGTCGGCCATCACCGCGCTGCTGCTCCAGGCCAACTTGCCGTTGTAGCCGGCCAGCACGATGGGCAGGCCCGGCAGGGACAGGCCGGCAACCTGGTACTTGCCCGTGTGGATCTGCACCGGGCTCAAGGCCCAGGCCGCGCGGCTGTCGCTGGCCAACAGGCTCTTGCCGCTGCGGCTGCGTTGCGGGCCCAGCGCCAGGTTGGCCGAACCGGGGCTGCCCAGCAGGTCGAGGTCGGCGAGTTTCTGGCTGGCCGCCGCCAACGCAGGCAAGCCTGGCAGCTGGCTGCCCAGGTTCAGGCCCTTGAGTTTTTCCACTTCGGCGTGAGCCAAGGGCTCGTCTGGCGCGCCGGGCAGCAGCCAGGGCAGTTTGTCGTTGCCGACTTTCTGCGCCAGGGTCAGGGCACTTAGCTCTTCCTGTAGGTTCACCGACTGGCTGAAGGCGTACAGGCTGAAGATCAGCGCCGAATCTTCAGGCTTCCAGTATTCCGGGCGATAACCACTGCTGGCCAGGTTGGCGGGCAGCTTGTCGCGGTAACGGAACAGGTAGGCGTTGACCCCGCGGGCATACACTTCGAAGAAGCGCTTCAGGCGTGGTGATGCGTCGGCGTACTGCTGGGCGGCACTTTGCTTGAGGTTGGCGGCGCGCATCAGCCGGTCGATATCCAGCGCTTCGCTGCCGGCAAGCTCCGCCAGGCGGCCCTGGGCGAGCAGGCGCATGGTGAGCATCTGCTCGATGCGATCACCTGCATGCACATAGCCGAGGGTAAACAGGGCGTCATGGAAACTGCTGCTTTCGATCAGCGGCGCGCCCATGGTGTTGCGCCGGACCGAGACGTTCTGTGCCAGGCCTTTGAGCGGCTGCACGCCGGTGCTCGGTGGCACGCTGTCCTGGTAGCCACCCATCTGGCAGCCGGCGAGCCCGAGCATGCCGAGCAACGTGGCGACGGCGCTGAGTCGCGGGCGG